>NZ_JBEHFY010000026.1:0-35042 GCF_040225815.1 Corynebacterium sp. KPL2895 | reverse complement strand
AACACACACTGGCACTACACCTGGAAACAATTCCTCACACACAAAAGAAACAAACACAACAACAAAAAATAAGAACCTATGATTCAGTACCGGAGTGGGGAATTGCGATGAAGTGCATCTAAACACGGACAAAGGTAAGGAAATTTCCAGATTCTTTGAATGTCGTTTAGCACTGTAGAATGGGTGCGGTATTTCTGTGCGAGTTCCAACCAAGAAAGGGTAGGACTGAATGTCGGAGCGCAACCAGCACGGCCGTAACGGCCGCGGACAAGACCGTCGGGGTCGAAATCCACGCAATTCGGGGGACCGTGTTTCTCGCGGAGGGGGAAAGAAGAAATCTTTCTCTCCACAGCGCTCTGGGTATAGGGAAGAGCGAATCAACCGGCGTATGACCGATCCGGATATTCCTGAAGAGGTTGATATCAATGACTTGGACCCATTGGTGCTCCAAGATTTGAAATCTCTCTCTAAAGAGAACTCGGAGGCCGTCGCCAAGCACATGATCATGGCGGCGACCTGGATGGACGATGATCCTAAATTGGCACTTCGACATGCGCGCGCGGCTAAGGACCGTGCGGGCCGCGTGGCTATCGCCAGAGAAGTTAATGGTATCGCTGCTTACCGTGCAGGCGAGTGGAAAGAGGCACTCGCCGAGCTCCGCGCTGCCCGCCGTATTTCTGGCGGTCCAGGAATGCTAGCGGTTATGGCTGATTGTGAACGAGGGCTGGGGCGGCCGGAAAAGGCATTGGAGTTAGGACGCAGCGAGGAGGCGAAAGAACTAGACAAAGAATCGGCTATTGAACTGGCGATCGTGCTGGCAGGTGCTCGCCTTGATCTCGATCAACCTGAATCAGCGGTGGTTACCATCCAGAGGGCACAACCTGACCGCAGCGATCGCGGAGTGAGTGCTTGTAGGTTGTCGTATGCCTATGCAAACGCTCTTCTCGCTGCGGGGCGCAGGGATGAAGCCCGCGGGTGGTTCGAGCACACTATCGCCATTGATGAGGGGGATTGGACCGATGCCGCAGACCGATTGGCGGAATGTAAATAATGAGTGTTTTGAGCAAACATGACGCCTTATTGCTGGACCTGGATGGAACCGTCTGGGAGGGCGGCCGTCCGCTAAGTAACGTAGTAGACGTTATTAATACGTGCGGCGTTCCCGCAGTATATGTAACAAATAATGCGTCGCGGAGCCCAGAAGCCGTCGCCACAATGCTGACGGATATCGGTTTGACTGCGGATTCTGGTGATATCGTCACCTCCGCCCAAGCGGTATTGCAGTTGGCCGCGGAGGAAATCCCGTCAGGTGCGAAAGTACTAATCATTGGCGCGGATTCTTTCCGGGACTTGGCCAAAGAGATGGGCTTTTCCGTGGTCTCGAGTGCTGATGATAAACCAGCAGCCGTCCTGCAAGGATTTGATAAGTCCGTTGATTGGGAACAGTTGACGGAGGGGGCGCTGGCTATCCGGGCAGGCGCGAAGTTTTTCGCCTCAAATTTGGATACATCCCTTCCAATTGAGCGGGGGCTAGGCGTTGGCAATGGCTCCCTAGTTGCTGCCGTCCAGAAGGCGACGGGAGTAGAGCCCGTTTCTGCCGGCAAACCTGAACCAGCGATGTTCTTCCTCGCGGCCAAGAAGGCCGGTTCCAAGAAGCCATTGGCGGTGGGCGACAGGCTAGATACGGATATCGTTGGGGGTAACGCCGCAGCGATGAATACCTTCCATGTCTTGACCGGTGTATCGGGCGAGCTGGAGCTTATCGAAGCCCCGGTGGAGGCACGGCCTAATTTTATTGGGGCAGGCATGCACGAGCTTTCATTGCCTATTTCGCAGGTGCGACCGGGACCGCAAGGAGATTTTACCGCGCGATGCGATGGGTATGATGTCCTATTGCAGGGGGGAAATGAATCCTCTACCTCGGTGCAAGCGCTGCGGACAGTCTTGGAAGTGGCGTGGTCGATGCCGGCACCACCTCGGTATATTCAGCCGCGTAGCGAATTTGCGGAAAAGGTTGTGTCGAAATGGCGGTAAAGCCACACGATTTTCGGGCCGTGAAAGAGCCTGAAGAAGTAGATTCGGAGATTTCGACAATTCTTGGCGAAGATGCGCCAACACTCGCAGAAGAAGTCGACCAACTGGACAGGGCGCATTCCGTATTGCGGAATGCTTTGCAGGAGAACTAATGCCACCACAACGCCGCAGGCTGGATGCAGAACTTGTGCGCCGAAAGATTGCGCGATCTCGTGAGCAAGCCCGCGAGATGATCAAGTCTGGCCGTGTGACCGTCGGCGGGTTTAAAGCAGAAAAGCCAGCAACAGTTGTGGATCCTGAAGTCTCCATCAAGGTCGAGGAGTCTGAGGAAGACAGGTGGGCGTCTCGCGGCGCGCATAAGCTTTTGGGCGCACTAGCCACATTCGACGTCGACATGGCTGGCCGCATCTTAGATGCAGGGGCATCGACAGGAGGATTTACAGATGTGTGCTTGGCGTCTGGTGCGCGTGAGGTGCTATCCGTTGACGTCGGGTATGGGCAATTAATGTGGCGCCTGCAAAATGACGACCGCGTGACGGTTTTGGATAGGACCAATATCCGCACTATTAATCCGGAGATGATCAATGGCCTGTGCGATGGCATGGTCGGGGATTTATCTTTCATTTCCCTAAAACTGGTGCTGCCAGCAATTGTGGAGTGCATGAAGGACGGAGCGTGGCTGCTGCCGATGGTCAAGCCGCAGTTTGAGGTGGGCAAAGAGCGCATCGGCAGCGGCGGGGTGGTTCGTTCTCCGGAGATGCGCAAAGAGGTCACGCAGGACGTTGCTGAATTTGCCGTGTCTTTAGGCCTTAGTCTGCACGGTGTTGTGGCTTCACCGTTGCCGGGTCCGAGTGGAAATGTGGAATATTTCCTGTGGCTGAAAAAGGACGGTATGTCCACGGACGTGGCTACAATGAAACAGATGATTGATACTGCTGTTGAAGAAGGTCCGCAGTAATGCGAGAGATATTGTTGGTTCCACATGCCAATCGCGCAGAGAACCTGCAGGCTACCTCCCGTGCAGCCGAGTTATTGCAGGAGGCAGGGATAACGGTTCGCGTTTGTGCGGACGAAACCGTCCTGCCAGGGCTACAGCACGTGCCGCATTCTGATGCTGCGGCGGAAGGATGTGAATTGGTTCTTGTTCTCGGCGGTGACGGCACCTTCCTGCGCGCGGCTGATATGGCACGCGCGGTTGATATTCCGGTCCTCGGAGTGAATCTAGGGCACGTAGGCTTCCTCGCGGAATGGGAAGTGGAGTCATTAGACCGTGCCGTGGCTCGCGTAATAGAGAAGAGCTACCGGGTGGAGGACAGGCTGACGGTGGATGTCTCTATTTCGGATGCTAACGGTCACCATCTGGCTAGCAGTTGGGCTTTGAATGAGGCCTCGGTAGAAAACCAGAACAGGTCGGGCGTGTTGGATGCGATTTTGGAGATCGACCGGCGCCCGGTCTCGTCGTTCGGTTGTGACGGCGTGCTGATTTCGACTCCTACGGGATCTACGGCGTATGCATTTTCTGCCGGCGGCCCAGTGCTGTGGCCATCGCTAGATGCAATCTTGGTCGTGCCGAATAATGCCCATGCACTCTTTACTAAACCTTTAGTAGTTTCTCCCAACTCTTTGGTGGCGGTGGAATCAACCATGCAAACCACACCGGCCGTGGTTATTTTGGATGGGTGCAGGGAACTTATTATGCCGCCGGGCGCCCGCGTTGAGGTGGTGCGCGGTAAGCGCCCCGTACGCTGGGTGCGGTTGGATGATCAGCCCTTTACGGATCGATTGGTCTCTAAGCTGCGGCTGCCTGTGGAAGGCTGGCGTGGACCGAAGGAGAAATAGTGCTTGTCGATATTTCTATCAATGATTTAGGAGTCATTCGCCATAGCTCTGCGGAATTATCGGAGGGCCTGACCGTATTGACCGGTGAGACCGGCGCTGGCAAAACCATGGTGGTTACGGGGCTTCGATTGTTGGCCGGCGGGCGTGCCGATGCCTCTCGGGTGCGCGATGGCGCTAAAAAAGCGGCCGTGGAGGGCCATTTTAGTTCCGCGAAGGAGAGCATCAGCCAGCTGGTGGACTCGGTGGGCGGTGAGCCAGATGAAAATGGTGAATTTATTGTCTCGCGCACGGTTTCGGCTGCGGGGCGATCGCGGGCGTATTTGGGAGGGCGAGCCGTACCGGCCGCCACGTTGGGAGATTTCGCGCGGGAGATAATTACCGTGCATGGTCAGAATGACCAATTGCGCCTCTTGGCCCCAGAGGAGCAACTCGCGGCCGTGGACCGTGCAGACCCGCAACTGGCTGGCGTTCGGGAAGACTATGCTGAGGCCTTTAAAAAGTGGCGCAGCCTGGCCAAGGACTATCGTCGGCGCACCGAGTCTCGTAGGGAGCTTGCCCAGGAAGCTGACCGCCTGCAATATGCGCTAGAGGAAATCAACGGTGTGGCACCCGAGCCAGGGGAAGACGCGGAGCTAGTGCAGTTGGTGCAGCGCTTGCAAGACGTCGACGGGCTGCGCGAATCCGCACACACTGCCTTGGCGGCGATCGATGGAACGGAAGAGCTTGATGAGGCTGCTTCTTCGCTGCTAGGGCGCGCGGGATCAGCGTTGGTGGGATCCTCGGATAAAGAGCTGGCGGATTTGGGCGAGCGCATATCTGAAATCACCTCGCAGCTAGGCGATATTTCGGCCGAGCTCGGTGGATACCTCGCGGGGCTGCCGGCAGATCCGAATCTGCTGGAGAAGTCACTGCAACGCCAACAGGATCTCCGAGCCTTGACCCGCAAATACGCCAGCGATATCGACGGCGTTTTGGCATGGCGCGATGAGGCGGAGTCCAAATTGCAGTCGATGGATACCTCGACGGAAGTCCTCGAGGAGCTGAAGGCGCAGGTCAAAGAGGCCGAGCAGGAGATGATGCAGAAGGCGGCGGAGCTTACGAAGGGCCGCCGAAAAGCAGCGGAGACGCTGGGCAAACTGGTGACTGAAGAGCTGCATGGATTGGCCATGCCCAATTCCACATTGTCGGTTGAACTGTCCGCGGCTAAGTATTCCAAGACGGGCGCCGATGCCGCGGAGTTGCAGCTCAATGGGAAGCCGTTGGCCACCGCGGCCTCCGGTGGCGAGTTGTCTCGCGTCATGCTTGCCCTTGAGGTCGTGCTCGCCAGCGAGGACGGTGCGACATTGGTCTTCGATGAGGTCGATGCCGGCGTGGGCGGGCGTGCGGCGGTAGAAATTGGGCGTCGGCTAGCGCGGCTAGCTGCGCATAATCAGGTTATCGTCGTGACGCACCTGCCGCAGGTAGCTGCGTATGCGGATGCGCATTTGCATGTCTCGAAGGACAAATTTACCTCGGGGGTAGCCGAGCTAACGGAGCAGGAGCGCGTGGAGGAATTGGCGCGCATGCTGGCTGGTTTGGATGACACGGAGACGGGGCGCGCGCATGCCCAAGAGCTTTTTGATCGCGCACAAAAAGAAGCTTCCGCGCGCCTTACCCAGCTGGCGGACTAAGCAAGGAACAATGGAGCCCATGGCTCTGTTTTCCCGTACCCCCGATCATCCTGGTGAGCATGCTGCATTGCGCGATTGCACCCCGGGAGCGAAAGGTCTTAAGAAGTTTTCTGCAGGTGACATCGCCGTTATTGATGCGGCGAATATTTCTCGCCCCGAGGCACAAACGCTTGTGGAATTACAGCCCTCCGCGGTGGTCAACGTCGCCAGGTTTTCTACTGGCTCCATTCCTAATTGCGGCCCGCACATGCTTCTCGATGCCGATATTGACCTCCTCGAAGGCCTCGGCGAGGAATTTATCTCCGAGTTTAAGGATGGCAAGAAGGCACATATTGGGGACGATGGAAAGGTCTACGTCGCGGATAAAGTAATCGGGACGGGGCAGAAGGTTTCCAGGGAGCGCGCAGACAAGAACTTCAAGGCGGCACAAAGCGCACTCATTGACCACATGGAGTCCTATTTCGCGAGCTCCATCGACTTCATTAACTCTGAGGGCCCCTTGCTTATCGATGGCCTCGGGGTCCCCGCATCCGGTGCCGAGATTGCTGGCCGGAAGGTCATCGTTTTATCTCCTACCGAAGACCACCGCTCCCAGCTAAAAGAATTGCGGAATTTCATTCGGGAGTATGAGCCGCTGCTCATTGCGGTTGATGAAGCCGCGGATTCTTTGCTGGAGCAGGGATATAAGCCTGACTTTATCATTGGCGATCCTGCCAAGGTAAGCGATGAGTCGCTGCGTTGCGGTGCGCGCATTGTGGTGCCCGCGGATCCAGAAGGCAGCGTGGAGAGCATTGACCGCATCCAAGAATTGGGCATCGGAGCCATGACGTTTCCGGCGGCTTCGGAATCGGCCACGGATTTAGCGCTGCTCTTTGCGGATTACCACGGTGCGGGCCTTATCGTGCAGGCAGGTGGTGGTTTTGACCTCGATGATGTTTTTGCCAACCGCGTGGCTCCGTCTGCTGTACTGTCTCGGCTGAAGGCCGGAACCAAGGTGGTCGATGCTGAGGCAGTAATCAACCTGTATTCCGCTCCGTCCTCGCACCTTGGTTGGCTATGGGCCCTTTTGAGCATTTTGGTGGCGATTGCAGCGATCATCTTGATCGTGGGCTTCGGCGGGAGCCAGGATTTCTTGAGTAATTTAAGCCAGACGTGGTCGAGCCTATTCTAAGCGGGGGTAAAAATATGGCGAAAGCGCAACTAATTACGGGCCTCGGACTTGGGGCGGCGGTTGGAGTGGCCCTTGGTGCCTTGGTGATCGCGCCCAACCTGACCACCAGCGTGGCCGACGATGACCCGATCCGTGCAGAACACCGCAAGGTGGTGCAAGAAAATAAGATCTTGCAGAATCAAAACGAGGCGAGTGATGACATCGTCAGTGATGTAGCCCCAGATTTGGTCTCCGGTACATTATCGCAGCGGCCAGTGCTGGTTATTTCCACCGATGATGCAAGTAGCAATGAACTTTCTGAAATCACGAAACTCTTAGAAGCCTCCGGGGCCACCACTGCAGGAGAAATCAAGCTAAGTAAAGACTTCCTGCGGGGGGAAAGCAAAGACGATATCGTAAAAATCCTTAAAGATAAGGCCCCGAAAAAGGCAGATCTTAAGGGACTCGATAAAACCGTGGGAAGCTACGGCGGCGAGGTTTTGGGGGCGGCCTTATCCATGGATCCAGAAAGCACGGAGCCAATCGCAAGCGTAAAGGAACGATCTGAGCTGCTGCGTGCCCTGCGTGATGAGGATTTTATTGATTATAAGGACGGGACCATCCTTCCCGCCCAGTCCATCATCATTGTTTCCGGCAGTGGGGTGCGCGGATACTATTCGGACACCTTGGCTGAGTTAGCCACCGCTTTGGATGAGGTCAATGGCAGCGTGGTGCTTAGCGCACGGAGCAAGCAGACCCAAGATGATAAGACAATAGAGCAGTTGCGCACCAAGGACGTGAATCTTTCTACCGTAGATGGTATTGAGCGTGCGGTAGAGCGCATTGCCGTGATTTCCGCTGCCGAAGAACAGCTTAATGGGGGCAGGGGAGACTACGGTTCAGCAGAAAGCGCGGATTCCGCCCTACCTGAAGAGGAGAAATAACAGTGGCTCACGATTTTCAGGTCTTGGATTCAGAGTTAATTTTCGATGCCCCTATCGTGGCCGTACGCCGCGATACCTTGTCCATGCCGGGAGGGAACACCGCGGATAGGGAGATCATCGAGCACTTGGGCGCCGTCGCGGTAGTGGCCTTGGATGAGGATCGGCGCATCGCGATGGTGCATCAGTACCGGCATAGCGTCGGCAAGCGGCTGTGGGAACTGCCGGCAGGATTGCTTGATGTAAAGGGCGAGGATGAGCTTTCCGGCGCGCAGCGCGAGTTGCAGGAGGAAGCGGGCCTTGCCGCGAAGGATTGGGAAGTTCTCACGGATATGGTGACCTCACCGGGGTTTTGTGAGGAAGCCGTGCGGATTTTCCTTGCTCGCGACCTTAGCGAGGTACCGGCGCTGCACGATACCGGCGATGAAGAAGCCGATATGGATTTTGCCTGGGTTGATTTAGATAAGGCAGTTGACAAGGTGCTGGGCGGTGAGATAGTTAATTCCGTTGCGTGCGCGGGTATTTTATCCGCATATGCCACGGTCATTGGTGGAAAGCCGACGCGTTCGGTGGATGCGCCGTTCGATTTGCGCCCAACCCATATGGCTGCTCGACGCAGCGGACCGGATCTGAAAAAGCAGTGACTGCTGCAGAGGACATCGCTCAGACCTGGTTGAATCACCTCGCCGTCGAACGCGGCGTTTCAGCAAATACCCTGAGCAATTACCGGCGGGATATTCGCAGGTATGTGGATTGGCTGGCAGTAAATGGGGTCCAGGATCTACGGCAGGTAACTCGACCTATGGTGGAGGCCTATTTAAAGGATCTGCGTGAAAATATGGCGGTATCTTCTGCCAACCGTGCCCTCATTGTTGCGCGCGGGTTGCATAAATTCGCCGTTGCGGAAGGCGAGGTCGATAGCGATGTTGCCGTCGAGGTAAGCCCACCTTCCACGGGGCAACACTTGCCGGAAACCTTGAGCGTGGATGAGGTGTCACGGCTCATCGAATCGACGCCTACGGAAACGCCGGTTGACCTTCGCGATAGAGCGCTTCTAGAAGTGCTTTATGGCACTGGCGCGCGCATTTCTGAGGTAATCTCGCTCAACGTCGATGACGTAGCTACTGCCGATGACGTCTTAATGCTGCATGGCAAAGGCAATAAGGAGCGGCTTGTACCCCTTGGCTCGCACGCCAGGCAGGCCATCGACGCCTACCTAGTGCGCGCCCGGCCCGTGCTGGGAAAGGGGAAGACCGCCGCGCTGTTTTTGAATACGCGCGGCGGCGCGCTCTCGCGGCAAAGCGCGTGGTCCATTATTAAGACGGCCGCGCAGCGTAGCCAGTTGGATAAATCTATTTCCCCGCACACGCTGCGCCATTCCTTTGCCACGCACCTTCTCGAAGGCGGTGCCGATGTGCGCACCGTGCAGGAACTTTTAGGGCATTCCTCAGTGACTACGACGCAGATCTATACGCACGTTACTGCTGATTCCTTGCGGGAGGTGTGGCGGACAGCGCATCCTCGGGCGTAGCTTCCACTCGTGCGGCAGGTGCTTAAGTCAAAGGTAGAGACTTGATATTTGCAAAGTCTCGGTAGTCATTAAGGGGAGCGGGTACGCTATAGTTACAACGTTGTAAGCAACCCTATGCCAAATGTCATGGTCCATGACTAGGCGTCAAGGAAGAAGGTTTGACTGTGAGCGAAGAGGGTCTCTTTTCAGCCTCTGATGTAGAGACGGGGCTAACTGGCCGCCCTGTCCGCGAGCTGCCGGAACCCGCCCCCTTGGAAAAACATGGGCCCGCCACCATCATCTCGATGTGTAACCAAAAGGGCGGCGTGGGCAAGACCACGTCAACCATCAATATGGGGGCCTGCCTCGCAGAGTATGGACGCAAGGTCCTACTGGTTGATTTGGACCCGCAAGGCGCCCTTTCCGCTGGGCTGGGATTAAACCATGACGACATCGAGGACTCGATTTATGACGTAATGCTGGATAGCCATACCTCTATCCACTCCGCCATTCACCACACCAGCGTGTCCGGCATGGACCTCGTTCCGGCCAATATTGACCTTTCCGCAGCAGAGATCCAGATGGTCAATGAAGTAGGCCGCGAGCATACCTTGGCGCGCGCCCTGCGTCCGGTGCGCCGGGATTATGACTTCATCATCATTGACTGCCAGCCTTCCTTGGGGCTGCTTACGGTCAACGCCTTGGCCTGTTCCCAGGGCGTCATCATCCCCATGGAATGCGAGTTCTTCTCGCTGCGCGGGCTTGCCTTGCTCACGGACACGGTGGAAAAGGTCTCTGACCGCATCAACTTCGATCTGGAGGTCATGGGCATTCTGGTCACCATGTTTGATCGGCGCACCAAGCATGCCCGCGAGGTAATGTCCCGCGTGGTGGAATACTTTGGGGATCAAGTATTCGATACCGTCATTACCCGTACCGTGCGCTTCCCAGAAACCTCCGTGGCCGGCGAGCCCATCACCTCGTGGGCGCCCAATTCACAGGCCGCGCAGCAATACCGCGATCTGGCGAAGGAAGTCATCGAGCGCTCGACCGTCTAAGCTACCGTGACGCAACCAGAGATTACGGGATTCCGCATTGCCCTGCGGAATTTCGAGGGGCCATTTGATCTGCTTTTGCAGCTCATCCAGGCCAAGAAGATGGATATCACGGATGTGGCCTTGTCTGAGGTGACCGATGAATTTGTGGGCTACACGCGCCAATTGGGCGAGAACGCGGATTTGGATGAGACGACTGATTTCTTGGTCGTGGCGGCGACGCTATTGGACTTAAAGGCCGCACGGCTATTGCCACGGGGTGAGGTCGATGATCTAGAGGACCTAGAGTTGCTGGAGTCGCGTGACCTGCTCTTTGCCCGGCTTTTGCAGTACAAGGCCTATAAACATGCGGCGGACCAATTTGCCCGCTGGCAGCGAGAGGCGCAGCGCAGTTATCCGCGTGCGGTCAGCATCGAGGAGCAATTTGCAGAGCTTTTACCTCCCGTAACCCTGGGCCATACTCCAGCGAGCTTTGCGGAAATGGCGGCGGGCGTCTTTCGCCCCAAGCCGCCGGAAGAAGTGGCAACGGGCCATATTCATGGCGTCGCCGTCTCCGTGCCCGAGCAGGCTGGAAAGATCCTCGAAACGCTCAAACTCATGGGTGCCGGGCAGTGGACAAGTTTTTCCTCCCTTACCCGGGATTGCACCACAACCATGCATATCGTCTCCAGGTACTTGGCGCTTTTGGAACTATTTAAGGCCAAGGCGGTTGATGCCCAGCAGGAGGAACCGCTGGGCCAGCTGGACCTTTCCTGGACCGGCTTGGACGTAGATCCTGCGGTCGTTGCAGCAGCAAATTGGGACTAGTGCTAGCACCGCCTTCCGTGGTTGTACTCTAAGGGGCATGGATCTTCCGCTCATTTCGCAATTGCGATCCCGGCTTGAATCGATCTTGCTGGTGCTCGATTCGCCGGCATCCGTAGAGTCCCTGGCGCGGGCGCTTAGCGTTGAACCAGCGGTCATTAGTGACTGCTTGCGGGCAATCCAACGCGAATTCGATAGCCGCGGCTCTGGAATTGACCTGCGCGAAACCCCTGAGGGTTGGCGGTTTTATACCCGCCAGGAAAACGCCAGCGCGGTGGAGGAGTTTTTATTGGATGGGGCGCAAACGAAGCTCTCGCGCGCGGCCTTGGAAACGCTAGCCGTCGTGGCCTATCGCCAACCGGTCACACGCCAGCAGGTCTCTGCGGTGCGCGGTGTCAACGTGGACGGCGTAATGCGCACCCTTAACCTGCGAGGGCTCATCCGCGAGCTCCCGCAGGACGAGTTCGAAGGAGCGTCGCACCGGTATGAAACCACGGAACTTTTCCTCGAACTCTTAGGCATAGACTCGTTGGAACGCCTTCCTGATTTGGCACCGCTTCTCCCAGATGTCGATGCAATCGACGAAGAGTACTGAGGTGGGGTAGACTCACGCAGGTAATTTCATATCTTCGAGAGAAAAGGACACTTAAGTGACTCCTCCCGCTCGCCGTGACGGCACACCGGATAAGAAGCAGCGAGACAGCGATATCGTTGTCTCTAATGCCAAGCCGGCTCGTAATCAACACGTTTCCAAGAAAAAGCAGAAGGCCACTGCAGAATCGGTGGCGCGCGATTTGGGCGCTGACTGGCTGGTCGATGACGATAAGCCCAAGGGCGAGCGCCTGCAGAAGGTCTTGGCCAAGGCGGGCGTCGCATCGCGGCGCCACGCGGAGATCCTCATTGATGCCGGCCGTGTCGAAGTAAATGGCAATGTCATTCTCAAGCAGGGCGTTAAGGTCAATCCCGCCGTGGACGTCATCCGCGTCGACGGTGTTCGCGTTAACGTCAACGAAGACCAAGAATATTTCATCCTCAATAAACCCCGCGGAATGCAGTCAACGATGTCAGATGACCTCGGCCGCCCCTGCGTGGGTGACGTGGTGTCTGAAAAGGTTGCCTCGGGCCAGCGCCTATTCCACGTAGGCCGCTTGGATGCGGATACGGAAGGCCTGCTCATCCTCACCAACGATGGGGAATTGGCGAACCGCCTGATGCACCCCAAGTATGAGGTGAAGAAAACCTACTTGGCCACGGTATTGGGTGAGGCCGATAATAAGCTTGTGCGCCAGCTCAAAGAGGGCATCGAGCTAGAAGATGGCCTGGCAAAGGCCGATTTCGTGCAGGTAGTGGACAAAAACCAGGGGTTCTCTCTGGTCCGAGTAGAGCTGCACGAAGGGCGCAAGCACATCGTGCGCCGCTTGCTGAAGGAAGCCGGCTATCCCGTGCAGCGCTTGGTGCGCACCAAGCTGCACACGGTCCAATTGGGCGATATGAAGCCCGGCGGACTGCGCGCGCTAAATTCCAACGAGTTGACGAGCTTGTACAAGGCGGTGGGAATGTAATGATTTCGAATATGCCTGATGAAGGCCTGATTCTTGCGGTCGATGGCCCCTCCGGAACGGGAAAGTCCACGACATGCCGGGCCCTAGCCAAGCAATTGGATGCAAAATACATCGATACCGGCGCCATGTACCGCGTGGCAACCTTGGCGGTATTGCGCCAAGGCGTGGATCCCGCGGACAAGGAAGCGGTGATTTCCGCGACGGCTAACCTCCCCTTGGAGGTCTCCGATGATCCGGATTCCACGCAGGTGCTTTTCGATGGCGCCGATGTCTCCCGCGTCATCCGGGAAGATGAGGTCACCCAGAACGTCTCCGCAGTATCTGCCATCCCGGAGGTGCGGGAGAACTTGGTGTCATTGCAGCGCACGCTGGCGCAGCGCGCCCACCGCGCCATCGTAGAGGGCCGCGATATCGGCACCGTCGTGCTGGCCGATGCACCAGCGAAGGCCTTTATGACGGCTTCTGCGGAAGTCCGTGCTCAGCGCCGACACGATCAAAACGAAAAGGCCGGCATTGCCTCCGATTTTGAATCTGTACTGGCGGATGTGCAGCGCCGCGATGCCGCGGATTCTTCCCGCGCAACCTCACCGCTTCGCCCAGCCGACGATGCGACTATCGTCGATACCTCTGACATGAGCCCGGAGGACGTCGTGCAGGCTCTTATCAACGTGGTTAAGGAGTCCCGCTGATGAGCAATAAAGATTTTGAGTCCCCAGAGGAAGAAGTCACGCAGTTCCATTACCCTGCGGGTAAGTTCGACGAGGAAACGGTAGAGACCTCGCCGGGGTGGGCTACGGACGATTTCGATGCTGAAGAATTTGATTACGACTTTGATGAGTCAGAGTTCGGCGAGGCCGATTACGGGGATGAGGAAGACCTAGAGCAGCCTCTCAGTGAGGACGAGTGGGAGCAGCTCTCGCAATCGCTCGGATTTGCCGATGCCACCGAAGAAGCCCTGTGCACCGTCGCTATTGTGGGCCGGCCGAATGTGGGCAAGTCATCGTTGGTTAATCGCTTCCTCGGCCGCCGCGAGGCCGTTGTAGAAGATCACCCTGGCGTGACCCGTGACCGCGTCTCCTATGTGGCGGACTGGAATGGACAGCGCTTTATCGTGCAGGATACCGGCGGCTGGGATCCCAACGTCAAAGGCATGCACGCCGATATGGCCCGCCAAGCAGAAATGGCGATGGATACCGCCGATGTCATCGTGATGGTGGTAGACACCAAGGTAGGCATTACGGAAACCGATGAGGTCATGGCGCGCCGCCTGCAAAAATCCCCGGTTCCGGTGATCGTGGTATCGAATAAATTCGATTCCGATAACCAGTATGCGGATATGGCGCAGTTTTACGCCTTGGGCCTCGGGGATCCGTGGCCGGTTTCCGCGCAGCACGGGCGCGGTGGCGCGGACGTGCTGGATGAGATCCTGCGCAGCTTCCCCGAAGAACCGCGCGAGACCTCGATTACGTCGGGACCTCGCCGCGTCGCGCTCGTCGGCAGGCCGAATGTGGGCAAGTCCTCGCTGCTCAATAAGCTCACCAGCGAGGAGCGCTCGGTGGTAGATAATGTCGCCGGCACCACGGTAGACCCCGTGGACTCGCTGGTGCAGCTGGATGAGCAGTTGTGGAAGTTCATTGATACCGCGGGCCTGCGCAAGAAGGTCAAGAACGCGCAGGGTCACGAGTACTATGCTTCCTTGCGCACCCGCGGCGTGATCGATGCTGCCGAGGTATGCATCATGCTTATCGATGCCTCCGGGGAGATCTCCGAGCAGGACCAGCGCGTGCTCAATATGGTGCTGGAATCCGGCAAGGCCTTGGTCATCGCGTTCAATAAGTGGGATCTGATGGATGAGGACCGCCGCTATTACCTCGATCGTGAGATTGACGAGCAGCTGCGACACTTGCCGTGGGTCACCCGCGTCAATATTTCTGCTGAGACCGGTCGCGCCCTGCAAAAGCTGGAGCCTGCCATGATTGAGGCCCTAGAAAGCTGGGATCAACGCGTGTCTACCGGTCAGCTCAACAACTGGATGCGGGAGGCCATCGCTGCCAACCCGCCGCCGATGAAGAATAATCGTTTGCCGCGCGTGCTCTTTGCTACGCAGGCATCGACCCAGCCACCGACGATTGTTTTATTTACCACTGGGTTCCTCGACGCATCCTACCGGCGCTACCTTGAGCGCAAATTCCGCGAGCGTTTTGGTTTCCACGGCACTCCCATCCGCATCGCCGTGCGAGTGCGCGAACGCCGAGGCAAAAAGCGGAAATAAGAGTTCACTGCGAATACGAGCGAAGCTTTCACAACCGTGGGGCTTCGCTTGTTTTTATCTACCTCATTACGCTCGGTGTCATTGGCAGCTAAGCTTGAAAGACATTAGATCATTGGATTAGGCCCAGATAGCAAGAAGGTAAATACGGTGTCACAGAAAATCGAGATCTTGCGCGGGCAACATATCACTCTCAAGGCGTTGAGCGTAGACCATACCTCTGGACTGGCTGAGGCCGTACAGGACGGGGAATTATGGAAGCGGTGGTACACCAAGGTTCCATCACCGAGTGAGATGGAAAAAGCCGTGGAAGAACGCATTTCTTGGTATGACTCCCACGGGTCGCAGCTTTTTACGGTGTTCGATTCTGCTGGCAATACGGTAGGAATGACTGGTTATCAGGCCTTAGAACCAGATAACAGGCGCGCACAAATCGGATACACTTGGTACAGGCAATCCGCGCAGAATACTGCGGTTAATGCTGATTGCAAACTGGCCCTCATGGGCCACGCATTTGAGCAGCTTGATTGCTTATCCGTGTTCTTCACTACCAACTCCTTTAACCGTGAAAGCCGCCGCGCGTTGGAATCCCTAGGGGCACATCTTGATGGAATCCTTCGCGGCCACCAGATACTAGATAACGGGATAGTCAGAGATACCTGCGTGTATAGCGTGCTGCGGCATGAGTGGCCCGCAGTGAAAAATCACTTGCACTATAAGATTGACCTGAAGTCTGAGAAGGACAAGGCCTGAGGAATCGACAACTAATAGTGCGCAACAGCTTTCGGGGTTGGCACGTGAGGTGTAGTTGAGCTTGTCTCGCCAGCAAAGCCGGAGCTCATTGAAGAGGCATCAGGACGCCTCAAAACTACATAATTTCGCCGGTTAACCCGGTATTTTACCACTTAGGAGAGCAAAAGTGTCACCAACAATGGTGTGACACTTCGCTCTCCTTTTTACTTCGGTGAGAGCACTATGGCGCCGATAGGATAAAACTTGTCAACCATTTACTTTCTGTTTGAAAGGCATGACATGTTAGCGAATGTGATTGCCCCGGATTCAGTCCTGGCTATCGTGCTTCAAGTCATAATCATTTTAAGTGCTTTGCTTTTGGGCACCCGCTATGGCGGGATCGGCCTCGGATTAATTTCTGGCATCGGCTTGATGCTGATGGTCTTCGTGTTTGGATTGGCACCGGGCGAGCCCCCTGTGTCGGTCATGCTGACGATCATTGCCGTTATCGGCTGTGCAGCCACACTGCAACAAGCACAAGGTTTGGAAGTGATGATGCAGCATGCGGAGAAGTTCTTGCGTGCTCATCCAGAGCGCATCACAATTTTGGCACCACTGACTACTTGGTTCCTCACCGTACTGTGCGGCACTGGCCACGTGGTCTACACCATGTTTCCGATCATTGAAGACATCGCGCTCAAAAAGGGAATCCGTCCTGAGCGTCCGATGGCAGTGGCCTCGACCTCGGCGCAGATGGGTATTACCGCTTCACCGGTGTCTGTGGCTACCGTTTCTCTTGCGTCGATCCTTGCGGAAAATGCTGGAGCTATCGACAAGGCTTATTCGATTCCGCAGATTCTTACGGTGGCGCTACCCGCGTCCTTGTGCGGTGTTCTTCTCGCCGCGTTTTGGTCGCTGCGTCGCGGCAAAGACCTGGACAAGGATCCGGTTTTCCAGGAGCGGATGAAAGACCCAGAGTTTGCTGCCAGCATCAACGAGAGCGCCGACTCGCTCATCGGTAAGGAATTTTCCCGCGAGGCTAAGCGCTCGGTAGTCGTCTTCCTTATCGCTATTGCCTGCGTGGTACTCCTCGGCGCCTTCGAGTTCCTGCGCCCACTGGTCCCTGGTGATGACGGCGAGCTTAGCCCGGTATCAATGAACCTAGTGATCCAAATGGTCATGCTCGTCGCTGGTGCCATCATCCTTCTTAGCTGCAAGGTGGATACTAAAAAGATTGCGTCTACTCCTGTATTCAAGGCCGGCATGACAGCTGTATTTTCTGTCTTTGGTGTTGCGTGGATGGCAGATACGTTTTTCCAATCCCACATCGATGCACTGGAGACGAACTTGGGTTCCGTCGTCGAGGCGGCCCCATGGACGTACGCCGTTGTGCTGGTAGTTGTGTCCAAGTTGGTAAATTCGCAGGCTGCTGCCTTGGTAGCGATTGCACCCATTGGTTTGCAATTGGGCATTGACCCGGCTGTCATCGTCGGGTTCTACGGTGCGGCTTATGGTTACTTCATCTTGCCCACGTATCCTTCAGACTTGGCCTGCATCGGCTTCGATCGCACGGGGACGACGCGAATTGGCAAATACGTCATAAACCACTCGTTCCTTATCCCCGGAGCGATCTCCGTATTCACCTCTTGTCTGGTCGGCTCCCTCTTGGCCCAGGTTCTCCTGTAATCAGTCGCGAGACTTCGCCTCCCGTGCCAGCACGAAAGCATCCGTGCGGTACGGGATGTGTAGTTTTTGCCCGGCAGAAAAGCCCATGTGCTCGTAGAGGTACCAGTTCAGATTGTGGGTCATGCGCTCGTGGATGTCCTCGTTATTTCTGAGCCAGTATGAGCGGGTGCGCATGAGTTGGTGGAGCTGTTCTGGGGTGAGTTCGTGGGTCCAGCTCAGCCGGAGCTCGCGGTCTAAGGTCCAAGGCGCCTTGTACTCCGGATAGAAGCCGGGCTTATGCACGTCGCCAGAGTGCATGATGCGGCTTAGCCGGAGGATCCACGGATCCGCGTGTACATCGAGGGTATTCCACACTAAAAGCACGCGCCCGCCCGGCGCGAGGATGCGGTCCAGCTCGGCGGAAGCGGCGACAACGTCGACCCAGTGCCAGGTTTGGGCGAGGCAGGCGGCGTTGAGGGAGGCATCGGCAAGCGCGGTGTGCTCGGCCGTGGCGCGGATGATGGGAATGTCCAAGCGGTGTTGGAGCACGCGGGCCATATCTGCCGATGGCTCGACCGCAAGCACGTTGGGGTTGGTGAGAGACTCAGTGAGTTTGCCGGTGCCGGCGCCGATATCGGCCACGCGGTGGGCACCGGCGATGAGTTCAGCAACCTCGGCCGGGTAATGGGGGCGGACGTCCTGATAGGTGTGCGCACCGTGGTGAAAGGCGCGCGCTGCCTGGGTGCGCTGGGGATCGGTGCCAAAGGTAGGTTTCTGCTTCGCAGAGGGATTGCGGTAGCTGGGGAAGTGTTGGGGGCTGGGGTGGCGAGTCGACATAGGCTATCTAACCTACCGGGAAGTAGAATGGCTTGTTATGGCAACACTTCCAGAACCATCAGATCCGCGGTGGTTGCTGAAGACTGTCTTCTCTAGGCCTGGGATGACAATCCCCGCCGCTGTGTGCATGGCTATCTCCTTCGTGCTCAACGGCACCACACCGGTCATCGTGGGCTATGCCATCGATGAAGCGGTGGTGGAAGGATCGATCGAGCGACTGTGGTGGTGGCTTGCACTCCTGGTCCTGGCCTTCGCGGTTAATGCCGTCACCGGGTGGTTTGGCCGCGGGCTCAATGCGCGCAGCATGCTGGTTATCGGCCACGACGTGCGCATGGCCATTACGGATCGGATTCTGGATCCCAAGGGGATGGGCGGTCCGAAACGCACGCCAGGAGAGTTATTGGCCATTGCCTCTACTGATGCGACCCGCGTACAAAATGCCGTGATGATGACGGTATTCCCAGTGGCGGAGATTACGTCCATCATTTATGTCGCGGTGATGACCAGCCGGGTGAATGTGCCGCTTGGAGTGGCCATTTTATGCGGCGGTCCCCTTGTGGTGTGGGGATCGCTGCGCTCGGCTGGTCCGTTGCGCAAGCGTTCTGGTATCCGGCAAGCGGCATTGGGCCGCGCCAGTGCGACGGCGACAGATATTGTCCATGGCCTGCGCATTATTAAAGGGATCGGTGCGATAGGTACCGTGCGTAAGCGTTATGCGGGTGATTCCGATGCCGCCTACGAGCGAACCGTTGAAGCCAATGCGGCGCAGGCAGGATTGAATGCTTCTACGGAGGCGCTGGGCTCGATTTATGTCATCGCCGTCGCCGTTGCCGCCGGCTACCTGGCGCTGGACGGGCAGATGAGCATTGGTGAGCTTATTATGATCATTGGCCTTACCCAATTCATCATTACCCCGATGACCATGCTTGGCCGAAATATCGCTTCCCGGTGGGCCGCGGCGCAGGCGAGTGCGCAGCGAATAGTAGGCCTGCTGGGAGCTCTAGGGCTGCCCGGAGACGCTGCACCGAATATTCCTGCGCTGCAGTCAGGAGTCACTGCCATCGATGGGCATGCTCCGGAGGAATTGCGGGAGCTGCCCCGGGAGAAATTCATCGTCGTGCCGCACGAGGTCATGCTGTTTGACGGGACCGTGCAAGACAATATTCATCCGGATGCGGATACGGCCGCACGGGCCCTAGAGGTGGCTGCGGGCGCGGATATTCCCGGTGGGCTTGACCGCGCCGTGGGTGAGCGCGGAAACAACCTGTCCGGCGGCCAGCAGCAACGAGTCGCCCTTGCCCGCGCTATTGCAGCGGATCCAGAGGTGCTGATTCTTTCTGATCCCACCACGGCGGTCGATTCCGTGACCGAGCAAGAGGTAGCCCACCGCGTTGCGGACTATCGGAAGGATAAAACCACCATCGTCTATACGTCGGCGCCCGCCTGGCATGCAGTGGGGGTGGAGTCCTAATGCGTTTTCCCACCGCTACCTGGCCACAGGTAAGAAAGGTTGTGGCGCAGCAGCTCTCGGCCATCCCGCACGCGCGCCGGCGCGCCGTTATTGCCGTGGTGTTCTTGATCGCCGGGGCAGCGGCCAATGTCAGCATTGCGATTCTGCTCGGCAAAATTGTCGATGCCGTGACAACGGGCGCCAGCATCGCCCTCCTCGGAGTCCTGCTCATCGGGGTCGCGGGCGCGTCTGCCGCTTTATCGGCAACGGGATTCTATGTTCTGTCCCAGCTGACCGAGCGCGTCATCGCGTCCCTGCGCGAGGATATGGTCTCTACAGCACTCGGCCTTCCCACACACCGCGTCGAGGACGCCGGAACCGGAGACTTGGTATCGCGCTCTACCGATGACGTGGCGGAGCTTTCCTCCGCGGTTACTGAGACGGTCCCCATGCTGGCAAAGTCCATTTTTGCCATTGCCTCAACGGCAGTAGCGCTGCTTACGGTGGATTGGCAATACCTCGTGGTTATTGTTGCCGTGACCCCGCTGTATTTCTTTGCCAGCCGGTATTACCTGCGGCGCGCCCCTGACCGGTATGCCGCTGAGCGCGCCGCCATGGCGGACCGCGCCCGCAAGCTTTTGGAAGCGATCCACGGCAGGGATACGGTCCGTGCATTCCGCATGGAAAAGACGATGCACGATCGGATCGGGGCGGCTTCAACGCGTGTGGTGGAAAAAGGCTATAACGCGCGCCGGACGATGATGGTACTCCAGGCCCACCTCACCGGCATTGAGCTGGTATTATTGGGCACCGGTTTAGCGGTGAGCTTTTGGGTGGTCCAGGCCAATGCGCTTACTGTTGGCGCGGTCACCGCGGCGATGTTATTGCTCATTCGCCTGCGCGGTCCACTGATGGGGCTGATGCGCGTGCTCGATACGGTGCAATCAGGGTATGCCTCGTTGGCGCGCATCGTGGGCGTGGTCATCGATCCGCCCGAGCCAGTGCCGGATAGCGGTGCGCCGAGGGGCGATGGCAGCGTGGATATGCGGGATATTTCCTTCCGCTATGACGATAACTCCTGGGCCGTCGAGGGGCTCAACCTTGCGATCACGCCTGGTGAAACGGTTGCCCTCGTCGGGGCGTCTGGGGCAGGAAAATCCACCGTGGCTGCGTTGCTCGCGGGCTTGCGCGTCCCGGATCAAGGCACCGTACTTGTCGATGGCGTCGAGGTTGCCCTGCTTTCCGATGCCGAGCGTATCCAACGCCTTGCCCTCGTCTCCCAAGAGGTGCACGTATTTTCTGGGAGTTTGCGCGAGGATCTTGCACTTGCGGCGCCACAGGCCACCGATGCGGAAATGGCCCAGGCGCTGCGCCAAGTTCAGGCTGACTGGTTTTTCGATCTGGAAGCGGGCCTCGATACCATCGTCGGTGCGCAGGGCATGCCGTTGGACCCGGTGGCTGCGCAGCAATTGGCGCTTGCCCGAATCGTGCTGTTGGATCCGCGCATTATCATCTTGGATGAAGCCACGGCAGAAGCAGGCTCGGTGGGCGCTGAATCCTTAGAGGACGCCGCAGAGACTGTGATGGAGGGACGCACCGCCTTGGTGGTTGCGCACCGCCTGGATCAGGCCTCGCGTGCCGATGCCATCGTGGTCATGGATAATGGCCGGGTAGTAGAACAGGGTAGCCATGCAGAGCTGCTAAATTATGGGGGCCGTTATAAACAGTTATGGGCCGCTTGGCAGAAGGGACGAAAATCATGAGGCGGAGGCCGGTGCGCGCGACGTTGAGCACCGCAGTCTTGTGCTGCGTGGCGGCGCTGGGCGTGTCATGCGCAAATAACGAGGAAGAATCGGATTCGGCAGTACGCAGCGAAAGCACGCGATCGCACGGTTCGGCTGCCTCGCAGCTCGGGATTCCTACCTCTGCGCCGCTCAGTGGCCCAGAACCCGGCTCCTATACGACGATTAACCTGCCGTCCGGTCGTTCATTTATTCTCAGCGTGCCGGAAAATTATACGGCCCAAAAAGAGTGGCCTGTCGTGATGGCTTTTCACGGGTGGGGGCAGTCCGCGGAAAACTTGCGAGACTATTCCCGCCTCGATGCGGCACAAGCTATTACCGTATTTCCTGCAGGGAAGGAAAAAGCGTGGAGCCCGGCGCCATACGCGGAAACCAGCGGGAGCGAGGATAAGAAATTCGTACTCGATATCCTCGACTCCCTGCGCGCGACCTATAACGTTGATGATGCGAGGCTTTTTGCCACCGGCATGTCCAACGGCGGCGGTTTTGCTGCCTACCTGGCTTGTCAGATGCCCGGCACCTTCCATTCGGTCGCCACCATTTCCGCAGCATATTATGAAGATATCCTGAAAGATTGCGCTCATGAACCCGTAGGGCGCCTCGATATGCACGGCACCGATGACCCCGTCGTGGGCTATTACGGCGGAACCCGGCACAAGACCAAGTATTTCTCCGTTGAATCTGTCTTAGAGCAGGACCGCAAGCGCAATAAATGCTCGGAGAAGGTAGATACCAACCGTTTGGTCAATAATGCCCTCGACATGCATTGGCGGGGCTGCACCGCACCGCTGGAGCATATCCGCATCGGTGGCGGCTCCCACGTGTGGCCGGGTGGTATTGGAGACAAAAATAATGAAGTAGGAAAGTTCTTCGCCACTGACCGCGTCCTGGACTTCTTCGGCATTCCGGGCAGACCCGACGGCACCCGCGAAACCTAGATCGCGCGGTAGGCCCGGAAAGAGGACCCAGGCACGGATCGCACGCGCTCGACGCAAATATCCGCGACGCTGAGAAAGCCTGCCCGGTGCGCTGCACTGTCCGGGGCAGTGGGCTCTGGAATTTGCACTAGGTGAAAGCTGCGCTCGCCCTTATCCTCTCGGTTAAGTTCGATGACCGCCTGCGCCGTGGTGCCAGAGCCTGCGAAAAAGTCGAGCACCCGGGCATGGGCGCCGCCGCCAATGGCGATGAGATGCTTGATAAGGCGTACTGGCTTGGGGAAATCAAAGATTCCCTCCACGCCCATGACGTCCTCTGCGTCGCGGCGTCCGGTGCGCGTTACGCCAAACCTTTGCCCATCGAGGATGGAACGCGGCCGCGCCCCTGCTTTTTGATAGTTCTTGGTGTAGACAAAACCGCGCCGAAAGACCAGCTCATCGTAGCGCTTTGCCACCATATCCTTGCCCCAGCGCCAACGCGCTATCTGGCTGTGGCCAGCCGGTTGGTCAGGCCAGTGTTGCGTGCCATCGGGAGAGGAAATGGGAAAATCAAGCGATGGCAGATACCCCAGAGTCTTAGAATCTAAGCGCACCAAGGAGTATTTGCCACGTTCATCCTCGTGGTTATATTTGGTGCTCGTATAGCCCTCAGCATCTACATTGAATCCGGGGTTATCCGGGTTCTTGGCATAGCAGAGGATGTATTCGTGTTCTACCACCGCATACTTGGAATCGTTTTTCCCAGTGCCGGCCTTTTTCCAAATGAATTGCCCGGCATAGCAGCCCTCGCCAAAAACCTCGTCTAAAACCTTGCGGGTATTAGCAGCCTCGTCCTCTCCAATGGAGACGAATATAAAGCCGTTCTCCGCCAAAACGCGCCGCGCCAAGATGAGCCGCGGGAGCATCATGGAAAGCCACTCGGCGTGCCACTGGGCATAGCTGCCGGAATTTACCTCGCGCCGCGCGCGGTAATTATCGCGGTAGACAAAGTCCCGGCCGGTGTTATACGGCGGGTCGATGTAGATGACATCGAAAGTCTCGCCCGTGGAAGCCCAGTGCTGTAGAACCGGCAGGTTATCGGACAAGTGGATGCTATTGGGCGAGGTAGGAGAGGTGCTTAACGCAGCATCGAGCTCGAACTCGGAAGATAGGGGAGCCTCCGCCGCCGCGCGCGCGGCTTGCTTGCCAGGCCATACCAGCCCAAAGAATTCTCCGGCGTTGCCATCTGCACTAGGGCTAGTGTGGGTCATTTGTTGCCTTTTCCGTGCGAGCTGGTCAATGGTCTCATTAACGCTATCACTTTAGGACCTCTGACTAGCTTTGGTGGCGAAGCACCGGCAGTGTCGTTATCGTGGGCAGTGTTGCCGGATGCGGCAATGGTTAGATGAAGTAAACAACGAAAGGATTAGCAATGGGTATCTTTGACAAGGCAAAGGAAGCACTGAACTCCGAAAAGGGCGAGGAAGTTACCAAGGAAGGCCTGGACAAGGCCGAGGACTTTGCCAAGGACAAGCTGGGCGAGGACAAGGCAGACCAGGTGGACAAGGCCCGCGATGCCATTGATGACAAGCTCGGCACCAATGACGACGGTGACGACGAGAACAAGTAGTTCTCGCCCTAATTTCTAATTAAATAACGCTTAAGCCCCGTTCCAGACAGGAGCGGGGCTTAAGCCTAGGTCTATGGCCGATTTTTCTGGAAAACGCGGTCCAATTGGGCTGGAGAAAAATGTGTTCTTTAAATCCAGCCCTGAGTTTGGGCTTTCGTCGCAGCCTCGTAGCGATTATTTGCATCGGTTTTTGTCATGATACTGGAGACGACGTTGCGTACACTGCCTGGACTAAGATGCACTTTGCGCGCCAGTTCTGAGGAAGTCACCCCAGATAATAAAAGCCGCGCGATTTCTCGTTCCCGGGGTGTGAGCGGGTTGTCCGGGGTAAAAAGACTTTCTCGTGCTAAGGCAGGATCGATCACCCGCAGCCCAGCCTTTACTCGGCGAATTGCCTCCGCGAGTTGTTCTGGGGGAGTGTCTTTGACTATGAATCCAGCGATGTCAGCATCAATAGCACGTTTTACATAGCCGCCGCGGCCAAAAGTAGTAACGATGAGGCATTTGCATGGACTGTCGGAGAGCTCTTCAGCTACGTCTAGACCGCTCTTTCCAGGCATCTCAATATCGAGTAGAGCTACCTCCACGTTGTGCTTGGCAACGAGCCCCGCAACCTCGTTGCCAGTCGCGCATTGAGCAACTACGTCAATATCTGGTTCGGTAGCTAGGAGAGCGACAAGGGCGCCGCGAACCAATGATTGATCCTCTGCGATAAGGATACGGATGGGTGGAGATGTATCAGCCATCGGAACCAATTTCACTGTCCAAGGGTAGTAACTCAGTATCACCATTCATAGTAATCAGCGCTACGGTGCGGTCGTCCTTCCTCATAATAATCAACTTTCCGCCGCTGTCCTCTATTCGCTTGTGAAGCCCGTGTAGCCCGCCACTTTGGTACTGCATTTTCGGATCGAAGCCGCAACCATCGTCTACGACTTGGAGCTTATTTTGGGTTATGCTAACCCAGCAGTGCTGTGCTCCTGAGTGGCGAATAACGTTAGTGGTGAGCTCACGTAATGCCCAGGAAAAGGCGGCGTCATAAAGTCCTACGGCTTGGACGTTGGCAGGAAGATGCGCTTGAATCCCTGTAGTATCGAATGCTCGTCGTGCTGCCTGAACTTCTCCCGCCAAGGTCGGCATGCGCATCCGGGTAACTGTGGAGCGGACTTCTGCCAAACTCTTACGGGAAAGGTCACTTATTTCTTGAAGCTCGTTTCGAGCTCGAGTTGGATCTACGTCTACTAACCGCTGTGCCAACTCAGATTTTAAATTGATGACGGTAAGCGAGTGACCGAGCAAATCGTGAACGTCGGTGGCAATGTCTTCGCGTTGGCGAGCGAGATCGAGTTGATGCTCTAAATCCGTGCGGGAGTCTTCCCTTTGAGACATTGTGCCTAGCATCACCAGCAAGATTGGCCAGCCGAATATCACAATGAATGTCCCTAAGAGGTCTTGCGAATCGACGCTCCATAAGGCACCTGTGACTACGAGTCCGGTAAGAAGTACCCATAATAATGCCCGGCGCAGTGGTAATTGAAACCCGAGGAATGCAGCTAGATAGGGCACAAATGTGGTGGCATAAACTCCAAAGAAGGGTATGGCGATAAGCGCTATGAGCGCTAAGGCAGACCACCGAGCGGCCAAGCGATAACGTAAGTTCCAGCCCCGCGGGTAGTAAGTCACCGAACCAAAGCTGAAGAAATATAGGGCGCTGAAAGCGATAACACAGGCAGTGGAACCTAGGCGCTGCGTAGCGTCCACACCAGGCTGAGCGAAATTGAGAATTAAGCCGAAGAGCAGAAATATAAGCCAAACGCTGGCAAACACCGCATTATTTGTAGCGAATCCCGTAAAGGGCGAGTGGAATGAATTCATTACATTCGTGATTTGTCGCGGTGGAGCAGCGCTGCGCAGGCTCCGACGAAAATTGCGGTCCATACGGCGAAGTTTAGTCCCGCGCTCCACAGGGAATGGTTAACCGTGCCATCGGCATCATTTAGCAGTTGCATCCCTTCTGCCAATGGCCATTGAGCCAACACGACTGGGCCAAAAAGGGGTGTAAAGCGGCCAAACGCCATAAGTGAGGAAGATAGGGGGATAAAGACATTGGCGGCGAACAGCAGGAGGACAATAGAGGAAGAAGCAATGGCCACGGAGTTATCCGTCGGTAAAGCAAGTGCCCATATCATTCCATATAAGCCAAAGGGAATAGAGACAATAGCGCAAGCAAGAAAGGACAAAGCCCACTGGTGGGCCTCCATGTCAGCTTTAGTTAATGCACCAGTGAGAAACACTGCTGCAATGGGGAGCAGAGCTTGCAATGCTATGGAGGTGATATTCGCCCAGAAGATCTGGTGAGGGCGCAGCGGAGTAAGCGCTAGTTGGCGTCTCCAACCGGATCGAGCATCAGTGACTGAAGAAGCGGCAGCTCCCACTGCACCGGCGACGCCGCCGTACAGGGCCATGCTGATCATTTGGAGAGCTGCAAATTTACCGGTGTGAATGGGAAGGCTGCCAACGTCCATTAGTGTGCCGAAAAGTAGATAGAAAAATACCGGCAAAATGGTGGTGAAAAATAGCGGGGCGAGGTTGCGGCGCAGCCGGAGGAAATTGTACCCAGCAAAACGCATTGTGTTACTAAACGCAGGCGCGGTGGAACTATTAGACATGGTTGGAATCTTTCGTTTGGGGGCTGGCGGGAGGAGAAATGGGTTAGCTGTGCTCATCGGTAAGCGCGAGGAAAGTGTTTTCCAGACTATGGGCGCTAATGGTGAGGTCATAAGCGCCTGTATGGTTAAGAAGATGGCGGGCCAGTGAATCCGAATCTGGGGTAGTCATATGGACGTGACCTCCAGTGTGGGTGACTTCAGTAACGTCCGGTAGCGAACTGACTGGAGGAATACTGCCGTCAAACTGGGCCGTAATTCTTCGAGCCTCGCCGCGGTTACGTATATCAATTACCTTGTCATCGGCCACAACTTCCCCTTTGTGCAAAAGCACTATCCTTTCAGCAAAACTGTCTGCTTCTTCGAGATAGTGTGTCGCGAAGAAGATGGTGCGCCCGAGCTCAGCCTGGTGCTGCATGGACGCCCAAAAATCCCGGCGAGCGCCTGGATCCATACCGGCAGTCGGCTCGTCAAGGATGAGAATCTGCGGGTCACCCAGGAGCGCAAGCGCGAAACGAAGACGTTGTTGCTCGCCGCCGGAGCACTTACCCACTCGTCGAGACAATATCGGTTCTAAGTTGGTGTGATGTGCAACCTCGCCAATGTCTAGCGGCTGGGCAAAGGTAGCGGAAATCATCTTTAAGGTATCGCTTACGGTGAGCTCGGGGAGAAGACCTCCGGATTGGAGCACCGCTGCTAGCTGTGCGTTATTGATCGCTTCCCGGGGGCTTTTGCCTAGGACTCTGACAGTGCCGGAAGATGGTCCGGTAAGCCCCAAGATGAGGTCAATAAGTGTGGACTTTCCAGCGCCGTTAGTACCTAGCAGCGCTACGATTTCTCCGGGGGCGATGGACATTGATACATGATTAAGTGCTTGTACTGAATGCGAGGAGTTCGCAGCGAAGACTTTTTCTACGTCGCGTACCTCAATCGCTGGTGAGGAAATTGAGCTTGGGGTGCGTGTCGTTTTCATGTCTTGCACTTAACCAGGCTTGCGTTCGTAATAGCAGGAACTGTGTCACGAGGTTTCCATGACAATTGTCATCGGTGCATACGTTAAGCTAGCTGGGTGCTTACTAATCTCGCATCCGCAATCGCCTTATTCATCGTCACCAATATCGACGATATCGTTGTTCTCTCGCTATTCTTTGCCCGTGGCGCGGGCAGGAAGGGCACGACCAAAGCCATTCTTTTGGGGCAATATCTGGGATTTTTTAGGGATCCTCGCGGTCTCTGTAGCACTTGGCCTGGGACTTAGCGCTATTCTTCCGGAAGACTGGATACGCTTTTTCGGGCTTATTCCCTTGGCCATTGGCCTTTGGGCAGCCTGGGAGGCCTTTCGCGGGGAAGAGGACGATGACGTTTCCGGAAAGAAGCTCAGCGTTGCTGCGGTAGCCGGGGTCACCTTTGCCAATGGCGGCGATAATATCGGAGTGTACCTGCCGGTATTTACCACGTCTTCGCCCTCAGACATCGCGGTGTACTGCATCGTATTCCTCGTTTTGGTCGCCGGCCTTGTAGCGGTAGCGAAGTTCGTGGCCACACGGCCAGCCGTAGCAGAAGCGCTAGAGAAGTGGGAGAGCGTGTTATTTCCCACGGTGCTTATCCTATTAGGCCTTGCCATCCTTTTTGCGGTGTAGACGAGGCATACAGAAAATCCCACGGCCGAGGAGCTACTCCATAGCCGTGGGATGAGTCTTTTGCGAAACTACCCACCCACCTGCACCGGCACTAACCACAGCGGTGGTTTCCGCCGGTTTCCGTTCCCGGTTCCGTCGGCTGGTGGCCGCGGCGGTGTCGGAGGTGGGGTCACATCAGGAGGTTCGTCCCCAGTCCTAGCCCGTATCCGCGAGAAGGGCAGGATAACGCCACGACCGGAGACATAACCCACCTAATTAGGCGACACAATCGGATCGGAAACGCTGAGCAGCCTGCGCCAGGAACCCGCCGAGGAAATCGTGTCCTCGTAGGCAATCACGTAACCCACCTTCACGCCCGCCATATCCGGGTGGCTAGCCATCAAATTGATGGCTTCCTCAGCAGCAGCTCGTTTCTTCTGCACCTCGTCGTTCGCGCGTCCACCGGCATCCTTGCCCTCAACAATCCAGGTTCTGCCCTCCTTATCGCGAACGATGAAGTCCGGGTAGTACGACCGCCGCGGGGCGTAGCCGATGCTGGCTTGATCCTCCGGGTATAGCCGTGTCCACCACTCAACATCCGGGGATACGTCCAGGTCACTAGCCAGTTTCGCTTCGCCTGAGTAGGAGTCAAAGGCAGCAGCGTTGTAAAGTCCTTTCTCCCAGCCGGAGTAGTACTGGCGGCGAACAAACTTCGACTTATCCTCCGGGCGCGGAATGATGTCACGTCCCTTGGGAAGCTGATAGCTACGCCGCTGCTCATGGGGCAAAAGCAGGGGCACGAGTCGCACAGTCGGCTCCAACGACGCAGTGAACTGTTTAACTGCCTGCGAGACCATCGTCCGCAATGCCTCACTGGCTGTGGCTAGTGCGTCCACCGTCCACTCGGTAACAGAGACAGCGTTCATAAAGGCTGGGACAATGCGGTTATCTAGCTGGCTGAGGTTTTCCCTGTTGCGGTCAACCAGATGATTCTTCAAGATGATTGCTTTAATCTCACGTCGGGCAGTATCCGTGTCAATGGCTACCGACTGCACCTGCATCTGTTCCAGGCGGCGTGGGGTGATGGTGTGGGCTTTGAACGTGAGCTTATAGCGCTCCATCTCGCTGGTAGCTTCATCTGTCACCTTGCCCGCGGCTGCAACAATCTCGGCATTAGTGAGCTTGTGTAGCGGGAAAAACTCGTCTTCGCGCATACAGGTCGTGTGCGGGAACCAGAAGGAAACACCCTCAAATCGCTTCACCAATTCCACTACCGCTGGTGTGGTGGCATCATCATGCCAGTTGTCAAGGTCGCGGCCACCACCTCCTAGCTCACGTAGCTTACCCACTGGGCGTGGAAGTGCTGTTTGACCTGCTAATTCCGTGTCCCCTTGGTCGGAAGTATCCGGGTCGGTGGTGTTGGTGTCGGTTGCTGGATCTGATGCCACGGTCAGCGCCGGGCCGGTGCCAGGGTGGGTGTCTGTGTCAGGCTGCGGTAGATCGCTACCGCCGCTGGTATCGGTATCCGGCTTCGGTGGCGCGGTGTCAGTTTCGGTATCAGAATCCGGCTCCGGGGTCTGCGGCCGGGTGTCTACACCGAAGGAATGCAGTACTTTCTCGCTTTTAAGCAGTCGCCTAAACGAATCGTGAGCCACGATCTCCAAGGTGTCGATAGCCTCCACGTCGGTGTAGCGCTTAAACGGCAGTCGGAGGCCTCGACCAAGTGTTTGCTGGGTCAATATGTCGGAGTCCATGGCGCGCAGAGTGACCATCACCGCGATCGAGCGGGTATCCCAGCCCTCTTTGAGCTTGTTAACGCTCACGACCGCGCGCACCGGGGAGTCCGGGTTGTCCAGGCCATTGAGCAGTGCGGTCTTTTCCTCGGTCATGGAGTCTGAATCCACACGCAGTACCGCATACGGGTTGTTGAAGAACTCCGGGCCTGCCAAAAGCTCTTCCACCTCGGTGGCGTGCGCGATGTTTTCGCACACCACCATCATCACCGGATTAATCGGGGACGTGCCATCGTCGGCGTGTCGCGCGGCGTACTCGTCGTAGAACTTCTGCTTGTAGGCGCGCAAGGTGGCCGCGTCTTTAAGCTGCTGGTATTGCTCGCGCTCGCCGTAGCCGTCGCGGCGGTAGACAATGACCGGCGTTTTCACTGATTTGTCGCCTATGGCTTCGCGCAGGGTGTAGCGGAAAACCACATCGTCGTCCTCGTCGGCAGAGGCGGTAAGCCCTACCAGCATGGCTGGGTTGAGGTCAGCAATCGCGGCGTGGAAGGAGGCCGCAGACGCGGAATACAGGTGGTGCTCGTCGGCAATGACTACCAGATCGTCGCGGGAGGCCAGGTCGTCGTAGAGGACTCCGGCGTACTCGGAGAACTTGCGGATGCCGCGCGCGGTGGCTTGTTTGCCGCCCCCCTTGGTTTCTCCCTCCATCTTCTTCGGGGCGATAAGCTGCTGAATGTTAAAGACGAACACGCTAGAGGCCGACTGTTGCTCTGCCTCGGTACGCCCTGCTGCCATGGACTTGTAGTTATCTGGGGTAATAACCACAGGATCCAGTGCGGCACCCTCGATGAACTTGCCGGAACCGCGCGTGAAGTTAGCCACGGTCTTGGTCTGCACCACCAAGCCGGGTGTTACCACCACGACGTTGCGCACGCCACCACGGCGCAGGTATTCGATGAACGCGGCCATGACATAGGTCTTGCCCGCGCCCGTAGCCACGTCCATGACCAGCGCGTGTGCGCCGTCTACGCCGCTATCCATTCGGCGCGCGAGAGTATCAAGTGCTCGGGTATTGGCTGTGCGCAGTCCAAAGCTCGCGGAGAGTTCGTCCACGAGTGCCGGGTCATAATTTAGTTGCAAGGTCATGGTCTAGGCCTCCTTAGCGTGAGAGAGGGTGCGGGTGAACAGTCCATCAGGCAGGTGGATAATTCTTGAACCAGGGCAGGCCTTATGCAGATAGCGGCCTAAGTCAGAATCAGCGGAGGTGGCTGCAACGGTCACCGCTTCACCATCAGGTACGTAGTACACCAGCTCGTCGATGAACTCTTGGGTAAGCGGCTGGCGGGTGACAAACAGGTTCATCTTCTCCCGCTTGGCCGGGAATACCGGGTTGTCCGGGGTCATACGAAACCGCAGGTGCGCGGCGACTGCTGCGGACAGGTTGCGCGCGGTCGCGTCCTCGGTAAGGACGACAAGGCCGGTGTCATCGTCCACGTCGAAGCAGGGTTTGGACAGCCGTGCGGTGGTGAAACCTCCACCGCCGCGCCAGTTGATCGTGTCCGGTGATTTCTTGGTCTTGACCAGCTTCTTTACCGTGCGAAGATCAGCGGACTTTTTCAGCTCTGGTTCGTCCTTGACTGCCTTATTCAGTAAGGAGGTCAGCTTCTGCGCGTCCTCAGCCGACAAGCCCTCCGGTAAGCCGTCGGCGCTTGCGTCCACACGCTCGCCCTTGGTGACGGTAATACCTCCCATATCCTCGCCGCGTACCACCTTTTCCAACCGTGGCCGGGTAAAGCGGTTAAACGTATCCTCCACCAGCTCGCACGTCACCCAACGCCTGCCCATCTTGTGTGCTACCGCAGCCGTGGTGCCCGAGCCTGCAAACACGTCCAACACGATGTCGCCGGGGTTGGTAGCAATGTGGATAATGCGCTCTAGCAGTCGCTCTGGTTTGGGGGTGGCGAAAGCTGTGGTGCCGGGGAACAGGGCTTTCAGTTCAGACTTCGCCGCGCGATTGTGGCCCACGTCCTCGTTCGTCCACCAAGTGCGCGGTGGCTGGCCCTCCTTCGGCGGGTAGGACTTACGGCCAAAGGAAGTCTCCGTGACAAAGAACTCGGGCCAGTTACCCTGCTCCATGCGCTCACGTGTGCGCTGTGCAGCATCATCTGCGTACTGAGGATTAATGATTAGGTCGCCAACGTCCCCACGCAGAACGTCCTTGGACAGTCCCGTCTCCTTGGCGCGCAGCTCCAAATCTGGGGCCTCCCACTTCAAGACTCCGTACTGGGACAGTGAATCGAAAAGTCGCTCTTGCCCAAAACACCAGTGACGGCCGCTCGCGGGATACATCATTTCGCCTGTGAGTGGGTGTTGAATGGCAAACACAGCGGGGTGCTGCATTTTTCCGCTCATGTTTCCCGGTGCACTTCGGTTGTCAGAGAACCAGATACCACGTTCGTCCCCGTCCGGGTTGGTAAACCGGGCGTTATCCTCGGCGGTACGCTCCATGCGGTTCAGTGTCAAAGCGGACGACTTTCCGTACACCAAAATAACGTCGTGGTCGGCAGAAAACCCAGACACGTCGTTCCTCGCGGAGTCCGCTTTCTGCCACACCACCTCAGCCACAAAGTTCTCCGCGCCGAACACCTCGTCCATGAGCAGGCGCATACGGTGGTTTTCCACGTCGTCCAGGTGTACCCAGATGGATCCGTCATTGCTCAGCAGTTTCTTCAGATGCAGCAGCCGGTCACGCACCATGGTCAACCACACGGAGTGCTCTAGGTTGTCCTCATAGTTGGCAAAGGTCTGCGCGGTGTTAAAAGGCGGGTCGATGTAGATGCACTTGACCTGGACGACGTACTTATCAGTTAGTTCCGGTACACGGGTGAGTGTTTCGAGTACGTCGCCGGACTCTCCCAGAATCAGCAGGTTGTCGTCGGTGGGCGTAAAATCGGCGCGCTCAGAGTAGGTTCGTCCCTCCTCCTTGGGTTGCTGCTCGCCGCGCACCGTATCGCCATACTCTAAAAAGTGAGTCTGGCAGTAGCGCGGGTCGGTCGGGTCAACCCACGTGTAGCCATATTTACCCTGCTCAGTGGGGATAAGGGCCTGGTCTTTGTTGTACCACGTTAGCTCTAGACGCTGCTTCGTCATAGGCTGCGCACTCCTTTTGTGTACCGAGGATAGAACGGATCCAGTTTATCCAGCAGGGGCAGGTTTTGGGGTCGCGGTGCCTCTGTTTTAGTGACCCGTCCCCAGTCCTAGGTAGCTAACCATCGAAGCGGAAAGTCACACTCTGTACCCCCACGGGGTGCCTTGGGGAGAAATCTTCAACTACCAGGTAATTCACTCGCACTCTTGCTGCTAGTTCGGCTTATGCAAGATGTTTACCGGGGGAGGTGGACGTGTCGGGCTAGCAACTTCCTCGAAATACATGGATAATTGGGGTGGTTAGAAGTTATCGGCACACCCACTACATGAGTGAAAGGAGCAAGTCATGGCACGTGTGAACGATGTAGCGAGGTACATTTTGGAGCGTCAAGGCGGTCACGTGAGCACCATGAAGCTTCAGAAGCTCGTGTACTACTCGCAAGCATGGAACTTGGTTTGGGATGAAAAGCCGCTTTTCAACGCCCGAATTGAAGCGTGGGCTAATGGTCCGGTGACGCGGGAGCTTTACGGTAAACACCGTGGCGAGTTCACCGCGAACGTTAACATGTTTCCCGGTGATTCCGACCGTCTCACTGCCGACGAAAAAGAAACTATTGACACGGTTCTTGGTGCGTACGGCCACCTAAGCGGGCAACAGTTGAGCGACTTGTCCCATAGCGAGCGTCCTTGGCGTGAGGCACGTAAGGATGTGGCAGATGGGGCTTCTTCTACTAACGAAGTTAGTCAAGAAGTCATGCAAGATTTCTACAGCGCCATGCAGTCGGCTTCTACTGTCTAGCGGTGGGTAGTAAGAAGCGCAAGAAGAAGAAGCTTGCGCGTCAGCAAAACAACGCCGGTGGCAAACACGTCCCACCGTTCAGTCCGATTGCTAACGGCAAAGCTGTTCCTTCTACCGCAACTGGCGAGGAGTCATATCGGGAGAAGCTTGTTCGGTGGACAGTGAGCGAGCTAGATGACAATTCAGGAATTGAAGGGTGTCGTTGGGAGCTAAGTTCAAAGGAGACAAAAGAACTGCTTACCTTTCTAGACACCGTTTCCAAGAAAACTTGGAAAGAATGCCTAACCGAGACGGTCATGTCTGGGAAGAAAAAACGCGCCCGAAATCATGATCATGATGTGTCTACCCTCGGCAAAGATGCCCAAGCGCGTATCAGGCAGCTGCCAGAAGCCGAGGAACGAATATTTCGATTTCGGCTATCTAATGAGACCCGGTTGTGGGGGTTTAGGTCAGACGATTTGTTTAGGGTGTTGTGGTACGACCCCGAACACCAAGTCTACCCGTTGGACAACGACAAGTAATACAAAGGCCACCGCTACAGTGTCGGGTGTTGATACGCGCCCCGCTGGGCATGTTGCTACCTCATAAAAATCGGTGGTCAGGAACCTAAAATTTTAGTCCCTGACCACCAGAAATAACGTGGCGGTGCTTTAGGCCAGCACGACCTCCTTACTCGTCCCGCCAGCTACATCCGCTCGATGTCTACATCTCCATCCAACACGCGCGGCTCTACCTCCATGTGGATCCCGCGGTAGGGAAGTAGCGCGCGGATAATGTCGTGGGTGATGTCGATACCTGGTTCTGGTTCGTCCCTCAGCAGGTGGTGCAGACTAGGGCAGTAGTCCACGCCGGGAAACTCGTCCTTTGCTTCGGGAACACAGCCGTCTGGGTCGTGGGTCGTGCAGCGAATGATCAGGTCGTCATGCACAGTATTGGGCAGGTTGAGGGTGAGTCCTGGGGTGGAGTAGGACATGTCGGCAACCGTGGCCTCGTTGATAGACCTGGTAAGTGGGATGGGGCCGCGGGCAGCGTCACCGCCCTGGATTCGGGTGAGTCCCGCGCGGTTGCCGTAGGTGTCGGCCAGGGTGACAAAGGTGACGCGTACGGCAGCGGTGGGTACAGCGGACCTGACCCCTGTTTGGTGGACACCTGATATCCAGCCCAGTCGAGCTGGGAAGAAAGGTAATCTACCACCATGTCCAGGTACTGAGAAC
>NZ_JBEHFY010000025.1:0-35351 GCF_040225815.1 Corynebacterium sp. KPL2895 | reverse complement strand
AGCACGTGCTGGCCCCTGACACCATCACACTGCATGCTCTATCGAAAGGTAGAAACACCACTCAAACGGACTTGACCCCTTGCCAAACTTTGCCCTGGACGAAGCTGAGCAGCTTGACCTAAAACGCGAAAGGTTTCTAAACGCGAGACTGCCAACATCCTTGGTTCCCCATCGATATCGACGACCAAGTACCAACTTCTACCCTTGTGTACAAGCCCATAAGGATCAGCCACAGCACGTTGTTGCTTCTTGTCCCCGCTTCGGCGATAGGACACCTCAATTCGAGCTTCTTTCCGTACAGCCTCTAGCAACTCTTCTAAGTCGTTTTGGGTTTCATTGCTAAACCAGCCACTGGAATCAAGTAGGACCTTTTCTTCCAAATTATGAGTATCGGGCGCTTTAGAGAATGAGACTGCGTTCATTTTCTTCTGCAGCAGGGCGATGTCTTGGCCAAAACCCAAGTGTGCGAGTGAATCTGCCCCGACGCCAAGAATCCTCATCAGCTGAATCTCAGTCGGATCCAATCGAGAAGCGTTCAATCGAGCGCGCCTATCGAGCACAATCCCACCATGCATACCTTGCTCCGTATAAACAGGTATTCCTGCGGCCGAGAGTGCATCAACGTCACGCAGTATTGTGCGCTGGGAAACCTCAAAATGCGAAGCCAGCTCGGCAGACGTAGCACGGCCTCGGGTTTGCAATAGCAAGAGCATAGACAACAAGCGCGCCGATCTCATGCCGTAATTATCACTGGAACCACAGTATTTTCCGGAATATGACACTCCTTGTCAGGTTTGTTTGCTCCAATGCACTGCGTCCACGTAAACAACACCACTCACCGAAAGGAGAATGGCGATGCCAACCCCCAATCTTTTCCTAACCTATGTCTCCGATACAGAGATCTCGACTGCCTTCTACAGCGACTTATTCGATATGCAGCCATCGTTCATCAGTCCTCGATATGTAGCATTCGAGATTTCAAAGGATGTCCTGTTTGCTGTGTGGACCGGCCATAACACCCACATGGAGAAACAGACACCGCGAACGAGCGAAATAGGTTTGATGCTGGATGGACCGGCAAGCCGCATCGATGAGACATACCGTCTATGGAAATCGAAAGGAATCCAAATTGTGCAGCCACCCTACGATGATGTCTTCGGCCGCACCTTCGTTGTTGCCGACCCTGATGGAAACCTTATCCGCGTCAGCCCAGTCGATTAACTCCTAGATCAGGATTCAACGACTAGGAAATCCTCCAACACCCGGGAAACACCTCAGTTGGAGGATTCCAAGTGACCCTAAGTAGGATCTCAAATCAAGGATGGTTTAGGCACACCAGCTTTCCCGTACAACGAACCCCTAAAACTGCTTGGCCTATGGGCGCAGCAGAGATCCACCGAAAGTAATGGCCCGGTCCCAAATCGAACTACGAGATCGAGATCATGCAATAAAACTATTATCCTCTCGACCCTGCCAACCAAACCTAAGCAAACATCAAGCCTCGGACTGACTGCCTACACAATAAACCGAAACTCAAAAGAAGGGTGTCAGATCAAGATGACTTGTTGACACCATCGAAAACAAAATTCGAAAGACGTGTCGACCGGCTCGGGCGGGATTTAGGATGTAAATCCCCACACTTACAATCCTCGACCACTAAAGTTCAGAAAAAGAAAGAAACCGGAGGTCACTAACCCTTTCGAGTTTGTTACCTCCGGTGTCGCAGTTTATTCAACTGCTCATTGTGCCCGGGGCGGGACTTGAACCCGCACGTCCTTATCGAACACTGGCACCTGAAGCCAGCGCGTCTGCCAATTCCGCCACCCGGGCAGGGTGTGGTTGTCAGTGCGACTAGATAAAGATAGCACAGGGAGTGCATACAATTACAAATCAGCAGGAAAAGCGGATTATTTTGCGCATTTAATGGCGAAAAACTAGGAACTTTCGCGCCGCCGTCTACGTTTGAAAGGGGTATACAAACTATAATGGCTACTACTGATCACTACTGATCGCTGTATAGCGGAAAGGAGCAAAATTCGTGGCGTTTTTAGAAAGGCTGGCGAAGCTCGATTCCGCTATGCAACGCGGCCTTGATAACGGCATGGCTTTTGTCTTCGGCGGCAAGGTCGTTCCTGCAGAGATTGATGAGCTTTTGAAGCAAGAAGCCCAGGACAATCTCGGCCACGGGGACGATAACAAGCTCTATAGTCCCAATGTCATGACTGTAGGTGTCTCTTCCAAGGATTTGGAGAACTTGTCGCAAGACCCCGATTTGCCTGCCGATTGCGCAGACCAATTATCTCGCTTTATCCGCAATAACGGATGGTCCCTCGCTGGTCCCGTCATTGTGCGGATTGCGGAGGAATCGGGCCTGCGCACGGGCCAGCTTCGTGTGTCCTCGTTTATAGATCACGAGCCCACAGAAGAGACCGGTTTCGAGGCGATTTTCCACGACTTTGATGGTCAGGAGGACCAGATGACCAACCCGCACGAAAATAATGCGGATGACGCAGCTACTACCGCTTTCATTGCGCAAGATGACCAACCCGCGCCGCAAACGCAGGGCCCCGCAGTCAATTTGATGTTGCAGGATGGCTCTTCCCGCGTCTACCACGTGCAGGAAGGGTCAAATATTATTGGCCGCAGCAATGATGCGGATTTGCGCCTGCCGGATACGGGCGTGTCCCGCCAGCACGCGGAAATCACGTGGAACGGTGAAGATGCCGTGTTGGTGGATTTGCAGTCCACCAATGGCACCACGGTCAATGACACTCCCATTGATAACTGGCTGCTTGCCGATGGCGACGTGATCACCATGGGCCATTCCCACGTCGAGGTCCGCATTACGGGCCTTGATTCGCATAGTTACTAATTCACACTGAGGAAGGGAGGCCGCCATGGATGCAGTCATCATGCTGGCGCTTCGCATCGGCTTATTGGCTCTTTTGTGGGTATTTGTCCTGGTGGCCTTGAATGCCATGCGGCGGGATACCAATAAATCCGCAGGTGCTATGCCACAGCCGTCGAAAATGGGTGCGTCCCCGCGCAGTCACGCTGCGGTGAAGCAGCTTTCTATTGTGGAAGGCCCTTTGCAGGGATCCCACATGAATTTGGGCACGCTCGAGGAATGCACCTTGGGCCGCGCCGCTGACTGTGATTTTGTCACTGGGGATGATTACTCTTCCGGCCATCATGCACGCCTATTTCGCCGCGGCAGCGAGTGGGTAGTGGAGGATTTGGAATCTCGCAACGGAACCCTCGTCAATGGTGTGCGCATCGACCAACCTGAGGTAGTCGGCGCGAACTCCGAGATTAAGCTAGGCCGCACTACCGTGAGGTTGAACGCATGACACTGAAGCTAAACTTTTTTGCCAAGTCGGACCGCGGGCTTATCCGCGGTAATAATGAGGACTCCGGTTACGCCGGATCCCACCTGCTGATTTTGGCCGATGGCATGGGCGGACATGCCGCAGGTGAGGTCGCCTCCCAACTCATGGTCAACCACCTCGAAATCCTAGATCAGGATCCGGGTAAGGAGGACACGGAGGCACTCCTTGCAGCTGCTGCCGATGACGCCAATGAAGCCATCAGCGAGCACATCACCGCCCACCCGGAGACTGAAGGTATGGGCACGACGCTGTCCACGATGCTGTTCAATGGCACGACCTTTGGTGTCTGCCATGTGGGTGATTCGCGCGCTTATTTGCTGCGCGATGGCAAGCTCGAGCAAATCACCAAGGATGATACCTATGTGCAATCCTTGGTGGATAAGGGCGAGCTGGCTGCAGAAGATGTTTCTTCCCACCCACAAAAGTCCCTCATCTTGAAGGCCTATACCGGCCGTGCGGTGGAGCCGACGCTCTTCACGTTCGAAGCCAAGGCGGGTGACCGCATCCTGCTGTGCTCGGATGGGCTTTCGGACCCAGTTACCGCTTCCACGATTGAGACTGCCCTTGGCCAGGGAAGCATCGAACAGGCGGGGTCCACCCTCGTGGATCTCGCTATTCGTTCGGGCGGACCGGACAATGTCACCGTCGTCATCGCCGAGGTCACGGAAGAAAAACCCGCCACCCACGAGCCGTTCCGCGTTGGTGCTCTTGCAGGTTCGGTAGAAGAGCCCACGCACCCGGATTCCTCGGCGTCACGCGCCGCGAAACTCACCCGTAAACCCCAGGTGATTCCGCCGGCCGTCATGGCCGATGAAGACAATGCGGCTAAGGACTCCGATGAAGAAGAGGCAGAAGACGAGCCCCCTCGACGAAAAATTGGGTGGAAGGTCCTCATCGCCCTCATCATCATCTTGGCGCTCGTTATTGGCGCAGGGCTGTGGGTAAAGAATTTCTTGTCCAATAACTATTACGCCGAGACCAACGACGCACAAGAAATCACTGTCCTCAAAGGCGCGGATTATTCCTTATTTGGCAAGGATTTAAGCTCCACTCACCAATACGTGTGCATTAATGACCAGAACTCCTTGCTGTTTTCTGCCCAGAAGTGCAAGGGGGACTTCACCCCGTTGAAGGTCTCTGATCTGCCTGAGTCTGAGCGCGGCGCGGTCAATCATATTTCTGCCGGTGACCTGAGCGAGGTTCAGGATCAGATTAATGACTTGGGTGAAAAGGCACTCAAGCCATGTATCACTGCGCCGAGCCAAAAAGATAATAAAGACACCAAGGAAAACAAACCTGGGGTCACTTGTAGGGAGGTGTAGCTGATGCAGAAGTTTTTTAGCCGGAGAATCGAACTCGGCCTCCTTATTCTCGCCGCGGTCGTCTTTGCCATTACCTTGGTCAGTTTGGAGCTGTCGCAGGATAATGCGCTCACGACGGACTTGATCTACCTCATCGGTGGATTCATTGGTGTCTTTACCATTGCGCACTTGGCAATGTGCTTCTTGGCACCCTACGCGGACCAGGTCATGTTGCCTATCGTGGCCATCCTTAATGGCATTGGGCTTATCGTTTTGGCCCGCTTGGATTTGGTCAATGATCGGGGTCTCGCGGTTCGCCAGGTGATGTGGACCGTCGTTGGCTTGGTGCTTTTTGTGCTGGTCCTGGCGGTTGTCAAGGACCATCGCTCACTCACCCGCTACTCCTATATCTTGGGTGCGGCTGGCCTCGTACTGTTGGCGCTGCCATTGGTGTGGCCACAACCTGATGGCGTTGAGGCGCGCATTTGGCTGAACTTCGGGCCATTTTCCATCCAGCCGGGTGAGTTCTCCAAGATCATGCTGATCTTATTCTTTGCCATGCTGCTAACGCAGAAGCGATCCCTTTTTACCGTGGCTGGCTATCGTTTCTTGGGAATTTCCCTGCCCCGCTTGCGCGACCTCGCCCCCATTCTCATTGTGTGGGCCATCGCCATTATCATCATGGGAATTTCCAATGACTTTGGTCCGGCGCTGCTGCTCTTCAGCACGGTGCTGGGCATGCTATTTATGGCTACCGGCCGGGTCAGTTGGCTTTTTATTGGCCTCGTCCTCGTTGGTATCGGCGGCTTTGGCATTTACCAGGTATCCGAAAAGATTCAGCAGCGTTTTTCCAACTTCATGGACCCGCTGGCTAACTATGACAACACTGGATACCAATTGGCCCAGTCCCTTTTTGGTATGTCCTCTGGCGGTATTTCCGGCAGCGGCTTGGGCCAAGGACACCCCGAATTGGTTCCGGTGGCGCACTCAGACTTTATCCTCGCCGCCATCGGTGAGGAATTGGGCCTGATTGGTCTAGCTGCCGTTCTGGTCCTCTTTGGCATGTTGGTTACCCGCGGATTCAATACCGCGTTGCGTACCCGCGATACGTACGGCAAACTGGTCGCTTCAGGCCTTTCTCTTACTTTGGCGGTACAGGTCTTCGTCGTCACCGGTGGCATTTCCGCCCTGCTGCCGATGACCGGCTTGACCACTCCTTTCATGTCCGCCGGTGGTTCCTCTCTCATGGCTAACTATGTACTGTTGGCGATTTTGCTGCGGATCTCTAACGCAGCACGCCGACCCATGCAGGAGAACTCGAGCAACGCTCCGAGTGACACCTCCATGTTCCCGTCGGTTCAGGAGGCTTACCGATGAACAAATCCATCCGCCTAGTATCCCTATTTGCCATCATCTTGACCGCGGTTCTGTTGGTGAACCTGACGGTCATTCAGGCATTTTCGGATGATAAATACGCACATAATGCTAAGAACTCGCGCGGGTTTATAGAATTGCAGACCACCCCGCGCGGACAGATCTATTCCGGCAATACAGTGCTGGCGCAATCCACGGAAAATCCTGATGAGACCTACTCCCGGTCTTATCCCATCGATTCGCCCGCTTTTGGCAATCTCACCGGCTATTTGTCCAGCCAATTTGGTGCTTCGGAATTGGAATCTTCGCAGAACGAAATTCTCAATGGCACGGACGATTCCCTGTTCAAACAGCACTGGCTGGATACCATCGCGAATAAGCCCACCAAGGGAGCCAATGTAGAAGTCACCATCGATCCGGCATTGCAGCAGGCCGCGTATGACCAGTTGGCGGGCCCTGGGTACGAAGGATCGGCTGTTGCCATCCAGCCGTCGACGGGCAAGGTTCTGGCCATGGCTTCCAACCCGGGCTTTAACCCAAATTCATTGGTGGGCGAGTCCGCTGAGGAGGCTTGGGCAGGTTTGCAGGAACAGGCCGGTCAGCCACTGGTCAACCATGCAGCGGCGGATACCTTGCCGCCGGGATCTATTTTCAAGATCATTACGACTGCGGCCGGATTGAATAATGGATACAATCCCTCGTCGAGCCTGACCGGTGCCAACGTGATTACCTTGCCTGATACCGTCACGGAACTGACGAACTACGGCAATGAAAAGTGCAATGGCCAGGATTCCGTGACTCTGCAGACCGCCTTCGCGCTGTCGTGTAATACCGCATTTGTGCAGATGTCTGAGCAGATCGGCGCGGATGAGCTGCGCAAGTACGCGGATGCTTTCGGCATCGGCAAGAAATATGACTTGGGTGTCTCTTCTTCCGCAGGCACCTTGGGAGACCTGCCGGATGGTGCGGCGACGGCGCAATCAGCCATCGGCCAGCGCGATGTCACCATGAGTGCGCTGCAGGCGGCAGTCATGGCCGGAACCGTGGCCAATAAGGGCACGCGCATGGAGCCTTACCTAGTCAATCGCATTACCGATGCCCAGATGAAGGAAATCCGCACCACCAAGCCCAAGAAGGCCGGCGAGGCCGTCACGGAAGAGACCGCATCGACCATTCGGGACTTGATGTTTGCCTCCGAGCGTTCTTCGTGGGGCTACGACGGCAATGGCTTTGCATCCAAGACCGGTACCGCCGAGCACGGCGAAGGCCTGGCTCCGCACGTGTGGTACGTCGCCTTTGACCCGGACCGCGATATTGCCGTCGGGGTCGTCGTCAAGAATGGCGGTAACTTGGGCGAATCCGCGACGGGCGGCCGAGTCTCTGGCCCAATTGGTCGTGCCATCTTGAGCGCATACCAGGGGGAACAGTAATGAAGAATACCGAGAACAAAGACCATCTCCAGGAACTCATCGGCAGCGACTACGAGCTGCAGTGGATCATTGGCCACGGCGGCATGTCCACGGTGTGGCTTGCCGATGACACTCGTAATGACCGCGAAGTAGCCATCAAGGTGTTGCGGCCGGAATTTTCTGATAACCAGGAATTCCTCTCCCGCTTCCGCAATGAAGCGGAATCCGCTGAATCTATCCAGTCCGATAACGTGGTGGCCACGTATGACTACCGCGAGCTGGAAGATAATGGCCGCAAATTCTGCTTCATGGCCTTGGAATACGTGCGGGGCGAATCCCTCGCGGACCTGCTCGCGCGCGAGAACACCTTGCAGGAAGAACTCGCCCTGGACGTGCTTGAGCAAGCGGGTCACGGTCTATCCATTATCCACCGGATGGGCTTGGTGCACCGCGATATTAAGCCCGGCAACCTGATGATTACCCAAAATGGGCAGGTGAAAATTACGGACTTTGGCATCGCCAAGGCCGCCGCCGCGGTACCGCTCACGCGCACCGGCATGGTGGTGGGTACTGCCCAGTACGTTTCGCCTGAGCAAGCGCAGGGCAAGGAAGTCTCCCCCGCCTCTGATATCTATTCGCTCGGCGTCGTTGGTTACGAGATGCTCGGCGGCAAGCGCCCCTTTTCGGGTGATTCCTCCGTGTCCATTGCTCTTGCCCACATCAACCAAGAGCCTGAACCGCTGTCGACCACGATTAGCGCCCCGGCGCGCGAGCTCATTCGTATCGCGCTGCGCAAGGATCCCAATACCCGCTATGCCGATGGCAATGAATTTACGGTCGCGGTATCCGATGTGCGCCTGGGCAAGCGCCCGCCGCAGCCCAAATCCATTCCGCCCCACCAGCAGGCTCCAGAGCCTTCGCCCTCGGCATCGACGGAGATGCTTGCCGATGTCGCCCAGCCCACCACCATTCATCCGGCGGCGGGGACGGCGGCGAGTGCTGCCGCGCCGCAACGTAAGGTAGCACCAGCCCCGGACAATGATTCGAAGGGCGGGAAGTCTTTCCTTAAAGGCCTGGGTATCGTCGCGGCCATCGCCCTGCTTGCCGCGGCCGGCTACGCCATCATGAACCTCATGAGTAGCGAGAGCGGCGACAGCGATCCTTCGTCTACCCAGGAAACTTCCGTGGTTACCGAATACCGGGATCCCACGACCACGCAGGTAGAAACCCTGGAGGAAGAAGATACTAATGAGACGCCGCAGGAAGTGACGGTAACGGAGACGGAGCCTACGGATCGGGAGGGCAACCAGGCGCCGCGCGATAATCACCGGCAGCCGCAGACCCCGAACCAGCAGGCCCCGACGCGAAACCAGCAGGCCCCGAATACCCCGACGCAGCAGCGTCAGCCCCAGCAGCCGCAGGTCGAAAACACACCTGAGCAGAAAAACACAGTAAACTCACAGCCCGATGAACTCCCTGGGGATTTATCTGATTTATTAAGACAGGATGGTGACTAAGCCATGGTCAATGACCGGTACCGGCTCGGTGAGATCATCGGCTCCGGCGGCATGTCCGAGGTATTTGCCGCAGAGGACACCACTTTAGGCCGGCAAGTAGCGGTAAAAATGCTGCGCACGGAGATGGCTCGCGATATCAACTTCCGCGAGCGCTTCTACCGCGAGGCGCAGAACTCGGGCAAGCTAAACCATCCCAATATCGTCGCGGTCTATGACACCGGCGAGACCGAGATGGACGGCATGACCATACCGTATATCGTCATGGAGAAGGTCAACGGGGCCACGCTGCGCGATATTATTCGCGAAGATGGCCCGCTGCCCGCCCAAGAAGCGGCGGAGATCCTCAAGCCGGTCGCGGAGGCCTTGCAGGCATCCCATGAGGCGGGAATCATTCACCGCGATATCAAGCCGGCGAATATCATGCTCACCAATACTGGCCAGGTGAAGGTGATGGACTTTGGCATCGCCCGTGCATTGGATGATTCGACCTCGGCGATGACCCAAACTTCTGCCGTTATCGGTACCGCCCAGTACCTTTCCCCGGAGCAGGCGCGCGGCAAAAACGCCGATGCGCGTTCTGATGTCTATGCGCTGGGCTGCGTCATGTACGAGGTACTCACCGGCCGCACCCCGTTCGAAGGCGAAACCCCCTTTGCCGTGGCTTACCAGCATGTGCAGGAGGAACCGACCCCGCCTTCGGAGCTTATCGATGACCCCTCGTTGACCCCCACCCAACGGGTCAATATCGATGCAGTGGTACTGACCGCGATGGCCAAGCACCCCGCAGACCGCTATCAGTCCGCCTGGGAGATGGCCGGCGATTTGGATCGTCTGCGCACGGGCCAAGTCACCGAGGCCGCCCGCATGCACGTCAACGAGGACGATGCCACGACGGCGATGCCCGCCCCGGCCACCGCTACTGCTACATCCCACCGGGCACCGATCGAATCGACGCGTCCTACCGGAGCACCCGAAGAGGATGAAGGCGGCGGTTGGATGAAATGGCTCGCGCTGCTCCTCGTCGCGCTGTTGGTCGCCATCTTGGGCTATTTTGCCTGGGATTTCTGGAGCAGCGACGATGAAAAGAATAGGAGTGGCCGTGACCAAACCGAGGTAGCGGAGCACAATAGCGTCATCGTGCCGGAGGTAGAAAACCGCCCGCGCAATGAAGTGGTCAAAGAGCTCGAGGACTTGGGGCTTCTCGTCACCGTGAACCAAGAGGCTAACCCGGATATCGACCGCAATAATGCGATTCGCATCAATCCGGCCCCTGGCTCGGAATTGCAGAAGAATGCCTCGGTGACCCTGACCGTTTCTTCCGGCAAGGAAATCATCGATGTCCCCGATATCACCGGCATGAACCTGGATCAGGCGGCGCAGGTCTTGGAAGAGGCCGGCCTGGAGCTGAACTCGGATATTTCTGAGCGCAATGATGAGGCCCCCGCCGGCGAGGTAATCCAGCAGAACCCCGCGGGTGGTACGCAATTGTCCAAGGGCTCGAAGGTCCGGGTGACGGTGTCTAAGGGCATCGAAAAGAAGCGCGTTCCTGATGTTTCCGGCTTGAACGAAGAGGATGCGCGCAGCCGCCTTGAAGCCAGTGACTTCGATGTCAATGTCCGCGAAGTAGATTCCCTAGAGCCAGAAGGCACCGTGCTGAACGTCTCCAACCAGGGCGCGCAGCTGGAAAAGGGCCAGACTGTCACCATTGAGGTATCCAATGGGATGCTCATGAAGGCACCCGAGGTCATGCACAAGAATCAAGGACAAGCCGAAAATGCACTGCGCCAGGCGGGCTGGAATGGACAGCTGCGCGTGGGCGAGCCAATTCCTACCGGCGCCTTGGTTGATAGCAATAAGATCGGTTGGGCGTCCATTAATCCTGGCGATACCATCCGCAAAGATCAGGACGTGGAGGTTCGCATCTGGAAATTCGAAGCCTCGGCGCTACTGCCGTAACCATCGCTGCTGGTATCGTAATTCATCAGTAAGCACTGAGATAAGAACTGAAATCTAGAGAAGGTCTCTTATGCCAAAGTCAAAGATCACCCAGAGCTCTGCCACCCAGGTATCGAGCTCTGCCGGGGCGAACCGCACCCCAGTCAAAATCAACTCTGAAGGCACCCCGAAGTGGTACGTGGCCATCATGCTTGGCCTGATGATCCTCGGCCTGCTGTGGCTCGTGGTCAATTACCTCGCCGGTGAATCCATCCCCTTCATGGCGGAGCTCGGCGGTTGGAACTACGGGATTGGCTTCGGCCTCGCCCTTGTTGGTTTGCTCATGACCATGGGCTGGCGCTAGACCGCCGCCAAAAAGAAACCCTCGCCGCCACCGCAAGGTGACCGCGAGGGTTTCTCGTGCTTAGACCTTAATGTTCAGCCGGCCGCACGCGGGCGACGGCAACGCTCTGGTCAGCGCGGCCCTCGTGCTCGATATCTACTCCAGCGATCTGCTTTGCCGTGGGGCAGACCACCGGGGTAATCAGATTGATGCCGCGTTCGCGCAGCTTCTCTGATTCCACCGCGATGATGGGGGTCCCGGCGCGGACAACATCGCCCTTGGCCGCGAGCTTGGTAAAGCCCTCTCCCTTCAGTTCCACGGTATCGATACCGATGTGAATGAGCAGGTCGAGGCCTTCTTCGGTCCGCATGCCGAAGGCGTGGCCGGTCTTAAAGACCATGGTGATGGTGCCATCTACTGGGGCACAGACATCGAAGGCATCGATCACGGTAGGAATAACGGCAAAGCCTTCGCCCACCATGCCTTGGGCAAAGGACTCATCGGGAACCTCAGAAAGCGGCACGACGGTTCCTTCGAACGGGGCGTGGAGCTGAATATCGGTGCCGATCTTCTCTACAGGGCGAGCGTCTTCACTAGGCTTCGCGGTGGCCGTAGCTACCGATGCGGAGCCGGTGCGCAGCTGGTGGTTGACCTCATCAAACATGAACTGCACGGAGGGTCCCACGATGACCTGCACGTTCTTTTCGGAAGGGTGGATGACGCCGGAGATGCCGGCGCGCTTGATAGTGGGGTCATCGACAAGCGCGCGATCCTTCACGCCCACGCGCAGGCGGGTGGTGCAGTAATCCAGGGAATCGATATTGTCCTTGCCGCCGAGGCCTTCGATGATGCGGGCGGCGGACGCGGCGGTCTTATCATCGCCCGTGGCGGCTTCGTCATCTTCTGCGGCACCCTCGTCATCGCCGCGGCCTGGGGTCTTCAGGTTAAACCAGCCGATGAGGTAGTAGAAGACGACGAAGTAAAGGGCGAAGAAAATAGCGCCCATGATAAGCAGCATGTACCACTTATTGGCCAACGGGTTTTGCGAGGACAGCAGCATGTCCACGAAACCTGCGGAGAAGCCGAAGCCCGCGGTCCATTCCATCGTGGCGGCAATAAAGACGGAGAGACCGGTCAGTAGCGCGTGCACCACGTAGAGCAGCGGGGCGACGAACATGAAGGAGAACTCCAGTGGCTCGGTCACGCCGGTGAAGAAGGAGGCCAGGGCGCCGGCTGCCATGAGGGAGCCGATGACCTTGCGGCGGCCCTTATCCGCGCGCAGGTACATGGCCAGGGCGGCGCCTGGCAGGCCGAACATCATGACTGGGAAGAATCCGGCCTGGTAGCGTCCAACGACGCCGTCCACGGTGCACTGTCCGTTCTCCCAGATACCGGGGCACTCTGCGGCGGAGGTGGCCGCGGCGGCCGCATCGATGGTGGACTGGCCGGATTGGAAGTTACCGATGTCGTTGATGCCGATGACATCAAACCAGAAGACGGAGTTCAGCGCGTGGTGCAGGCCCGTCGGGATGAGCAGGCGGTTGGCCACACCGTAGATGCCCGCACCCGCGGCGCCAAGGCCCTGGATGGAGGTACCAAAGTTGAAGAGCGCGTGGTAGATGAAGGGCCATACAAAGTAGAGGATGGCGGAGACCACGATGGCAAAAAGCGCGGTGAGGATGGGAACGAGGCGGCGGCCGGAGAAGAAGGCCAGGAAGTCCGGCAGTTTGGTGCCGTGAAAACGGTTATAGACCATCGCGGCCATGATGCCGGCGAGGATGCCGAAAAGGACGTTGCCGTCACCGACGGCATTCCAGCCCTCGGCGGCCCATTCCACGGCGTCATCGCCAGTAAGCGCTTCGGGATCTTCGATGCCGCGGTAACCAGCGACGGCATCGGGGCCCAACAGCTTCATGAAGGTGGCATAGGCGAGGAAGCCGGACAAAGCGGAGGCACCGTTGGAGTCCTTGGCCAGGCCAAAGGCGATGGCGACGGCGAAGATCCAGCCCAGGTTATCCAGCACGGCACCGCCGGAGCTGATGAGTAGCTGCGCGACCACGTTATCTTGGCCGGCCACGCTGGCTATCCAGTAGCCAACGCCGCCGAGGATCGCCGCGACAGGCAGCACTGCCACGGCGCCCATCAGCGCCTTTCCGAGCCGCTGCAGCGGCCCCATAATATTGACTTTCACGGGAGGAATCCTTTCAAAGGTGTAAAGAAGTAAAGAGGGATTTAGTGCGGACGGTGCTCATCCACGAAGCGGTAGTACTCGAGATCCTCCAGTTGGGAGGCCGCATCTTCATCGAGAATCACCGTGGCCCGCGGGTGCAGCTGGAGGACTGAGGCCGGACAGTGCGCGGATAACGGACCCTCCACCATGTTGCGGACCGCGGTGGACTTTTCGGTCCCGGTGGCCAGCAGCAATAGGTGGCGGGCCTCGCTGATGGTGCCGAGCCCTTGGGTCAGCGCGTAGCGAGGGACGCTGTCCGTGTTCTCGAAAAAGCGGGCATTATCCTGCACCGTCCGCGGATGCAGCGTTTCCAGGCGGGTACGCGATTGCAAGGAGCTGGAGGGCTCATTAAAGCCAATGTGCCCATTGCCACCGATGCCTAGCAGCTGTATGTCGATGCCGCCGGCATGGCGAATGGCCTGGTCATAAGCTGCTGCCGCGCGATCCGGATTCGCGGCATCGCCCTCCGGGCTCTGTACCAACTCGTCAATGAAATCGACGTGGGAAGTAAATACGCGGCGGATGGTGGAGTAATACGACTGCTCATGGAAGCGATCCAGCCCCACGTATTCATCCAGGAGGAAGGCGCGGCTGCGAGCGAAACTCACCTCCCCGCGCTCGCAGCGGGAGGTGAGTTCTTGATACAGCGCTACCGGGGTAGAACCCGTGGCCAGGCCCAAGGTGGCACCGGCGTTGGCATAGCGGACGAAGATATCGGCGGCGGCGGTAGCCACCTCTGCTGGTGTGGAACGGATGAGGATGTCCATGCAGTATTTCCTAACGTGAATCAGTATCTGTCGCGGCGGTGATGTCAATGCCATCAGCGATGACGCGCATGGGCTCGAATTGCGCATTCAGGCCCACGAGGTTGGCGCGCTTGCCGGGAGCCAAACGCCCTATGTCCTTATCCCCCAGTACGTCCGCGGCCGTGGTGGAGGTAAACCGAACCGCCTCCTCTGCGCCGTGGCGCGCGGCAAAACGCGCGAACTGCTGTGACAACGTGGAAGTTCCACCGGCGATGGCGCCGCTGCCCACCCGCGCCACGCCGCCGGTCACGGTGACGGGCAGGGATCCCAGCACATAGGAGCCATCGGCCATGCCGGCAGCGGCCATTGCATCGGTGACCGCAAAGGAGCGGCGGTTATAGGCCATATCCACGGTGCCATCGGCAAGATGCACGCCATCGGCAATAAGCTCTACCCCCGCATCGCCGGCCTTCGAGCCGGTGAGCAGGGCGGCCACCGTGCCAGGGTTGCGGTGGTGGATGGGCGGCATGGCATTAAAAAGGTGGGTCCCGGTCACGGTAACGCCCAAGTCTTGTGCCTGCCCCATGACCCGCAGCGTGGTCTCGTAATCTGCCTCGGTATGGCCCAAGCTGGCGATGATATCGTGCTCGGCGCAGACCTCGAGGAGCTCCACCGCAGCTTGTGTTTCTGGGGCGAAGGTAATAGAGCGCAGGTGGCCGCGAGCGGCATCGATCACCGCGCGGAAAAAGTCTGGGTCTCCCGGCACGATGCGCGATGGATCCTGCGCGCCACATTTGGCCGCGGCGATGAACGGGCCTTCCATATGGATGCCGGCGATATCCCCCTCATCTGCCAGCGTGGCAAGCAACTCCGCCCGCGCGCACAGCTCCGCTTGCGTTCCAGAAACCATGCTGGCTAGCAGCGTGGTGGTGCCGTGGGCGCGATGAAATCGCGCGGCGGCGCGGCACTGGTCATAATCACCATTGGGAAAGCTTCCCCCATTGCCGCCGTGATTGTGCAAGTCCACAAAACCTGGGACCCACAGCAAAACGTTTGGGTCACCGGATTGCCAGGCCGCGTGCGCTGCGGGGACATCACCAAACGAGATGTCTTCAATGCGCCCGCCAAAGTTCAGCGCACCAGCACGCAGTTCGACATCTTCATCGATGTACAGGCCTTCTACGCGGCCCTTCCTCTGTGTCTGCATATTTCGTTCACTTTTCTGTTGTGTGGGCAGGCACCGTCCCATAAACGCGCCGATATCCCAGCGCAGCACTATGTTATAACCTATCGGTACCATACCCCAGTGTCAATGATGTCACGTTCACTTTTTTATGTGAGATTTTCCAGGACTATCGACTGTGATGCTCAACTTCGTTTAGGCATAGACCCGCACCAGCCACTGGACTACATTGATCTTTAGGAAGTATCGCTTGCCGATGCCACCTCTACCCTCGGCTTCTCTCTAGCAAGCGCGCTACCTACGCCAACCACCGCGTCACGTCAGGAGAACGTAAATATGGATTTAAAACCAGAAACTATTGTTTTTAATATTTTAAGCGATATTGCGGAAGTAAATGATTGGGCCAGCATTGCTGATGCCACCGGCGCTAATGACATAAACTCTTTCTACGCCACCCCTGACGAGGTTTTCACCATCCTCACTGCTGTTAAAAATAGTCCCGATTTAGCCCTCGGAACTGTCACAAATGAGTTCAAGGATTTCCCTGATAGCTGGTCGCCGCGTGAAATAACAGACCGGATCTTTGCCTCGTCAGATCCCATCTTCTCCATGATGGATATCTTTATGCGCCCGACCAAAGAATGACCTACGGAAGAATAGAGATGAAACTGACCACTTATCTCCTTTAAGTCACGTACCCCTTAGCACTGTGGTTGTTACTTCATGACTAGCCGTACGTGTGCATTTTGAGACATATCCACGCTCATTGCCTTGATAATCAGCCTGCTTAACTGGGTCCTCCGGTCTTGTCATTAAGCAGCTACCCTGCAAAAGCGCAGGGATAAATTCGGTGCGATCTACTGTCTAGATGACCACTAAGAGTGCTCTTCCGCGATATCGCGCATGCAATTATTATTGAAGTTATAAACGTTTCATCTCTTTCACCATTCCTCGCCTCGGACATAGCGGGATCCTCATTTCAAGGAGCACACCATGACCAGTCGTTCGCCCGCACCGTCGCGGCACCGGTCCCAGTACGTTCTCATGGCCGGCTTAGCCGTCTCGGTGGCCTATGCCGCCGTCCATATCGCGTTTTCTGATCCCGCCCTGATCGAAGGCACCGCTCCCGCGCGCCTCTCCTTGCGCAATTACCTTGGCCCGGTACTGGGTTCTGGCATGGTGTGGGCGCTATTTGCCTACCTCATGGGCAAGGCGTGCGCCCACCGGTGGACCACGGCCTTTTTCGCAGGAGCCGGCATACTCCTGCTCATGTTGGCGGTGCACTACGGGTTGCTTTCCGCCTTTGGTATCTACGACTGGCAGACGGCGTTTTTAGCTAATGGCGCGTGGTTCCTCTTTGCCCTTATCGCCGGGCCACTTTTCGGCGTGGCGGGGGCCTTTTCCCACAGGTTGGGCTGGCTAGATTACGTTGCCGTGCTCGGTTTCGTACTGGAGCCATTAGTCACCGGCCTCATTCCCGGCAATGGTATCGAGCCGCAGACCACGACCACCCCCGGATATCTTGCCGCGGTGACGCTATGGACGATCGGTGCGGTATTCCTCTACTGCGAACGCCGGGCTCCCATTAAGGCGTAGCCGCACTTTCAGCGGCCCACCATCCGGGCATGCCATGGACGCCGGCCCCAGGTGCGGTGGACCCCGATGCCATGAATATTCCCGGCGCGAGCCAGTGTGGGTGCGCGGAAAGGCGCGGGCGCAGCACGGTCTGCAGGCCGGTCATGGCGCCACCGGCGATATCGCCACCCACGAGGTTGGGGTTCCAGCGCTCCAGGTCAGCCGGGCTCGTCGCGCGGGTGGCCAGGATGGTATCGCGAAAACCGGGTGCGAAGCGCTCGATCTGCCGCGCGATGAGTCCGGCCACCTCCCCCGGATAACGCTCCTCATAGCCGTGCGGCACGTGCGCGTAGGTCCACAGCACCAGCCCGCGCGACGGGTCGGCCACGTACTGTTGACACACCATGACCAGGGGGCTTTCGGGCATGCGGCGCTTGCCGATGTCCCTTTCCGCCCCACCAATCTCCTCCACGCTGCCGCCCACGTGGACGGTGCCCGCTTGGCCCACGCGGGGATCGGCCCACGGCACGGGCTGGCTTAAGTGAAAGTCCACCTTGTAGACCGCGCTGCCATAGCGACACCGCCGCAGGGATCGCTGGGTCCGGGCAGGAAGGTCGAGCCCGCCCAGCCCGAGAACCTGACGCGGGGTGAGGTTGAGGATAAGGGCATCGGCGCGGGGCAGGCTGCGCACATCGGTGATATCGGCGCCGGTGTGGATGCGGGCGTTGTGGGAATGGAGGAGGGAAACGAGGGCATCGGCAAGCGCCTGCGTGCCGCCTTCTACCACCGGCCAGCCGCGGGTCATGCCGAGCGCGCCAAAGAGCAGGCCGAATGCGGAGGTAAAAGCCCTGGTAGGCGAGGTAATGGCGTGTACCGCGCTACCGGCGAATAAGGCGCGGGCCTGCGGGGAAGAAAACGCCGCCCGCGCGAGCGCGCTCGCCGGAAGTACGCCCGGCGCGCCGAATTGCGCCAGGCGGACCAGGTGCTCGGGCCAGCGCACCAGCGGGGTGAGCGCGTTATTCACATGCTCGTCGATATTGCGCACCACGTGGCCGTGCAGGCGGGTCCACGCCCGAGCATCGGTGCCGAGCCCCGCAGCGGTTTCCTCGAGGGAATTGTGAAGAATGCCCGCCGGCGCGCCCTCCAGTGGGTGGGCCATGGGATAGCGCGCATGGCGCCAGCGCAGGCCGTGGGATTCCAAATCCAGCGCGCGGAAGGCCGGGCTCGCGATGCCGAAGGGGTGACCAGCCGCGCCGAGATCGACGATGGTGCCCGGGAAGATCTCCGGCGACGATGCCGCCGCCCCACCGGGATGGGTGGCGCGCTCATACACATCCACGCGCCAGCCGGCCGTGGCGAGGCGGGCCGCGGCGGTAAGCCCATTGGGCCCTGCGCCGACGATCACAGCGTGCGGTTGTTTATCCACAGTCCTCCTTGTGCAGGTCAGTGGCCCCAATCTACCTATTCGCCCACACGATGGGTACAAAGTTATCCACAGGCTGTGGAAGAAACCTGTGGAATATTTATTTCACAGACTTATCCCCACCCTGTGGATAAGTGTTTTCACGGGCTTCCACAGGTGATTTTTCGGCCGTCGATACCGCTATAACCTGTGTGATCAGGGAAAACTCCGGAAAAGCGTTCGGTAAATTACAAGAATGTGGTTATCCACAATGTGGATAACTATTGTGGATTTCTTTCGCACACCCATTCCGGTGATCAAATTCCACAGTTATCCCCAAACCCCAGCTCGCAGGGCCAATAACACAATGATAACCGCAGCGGTGAGAGCGACACCCGCCCAGCGCACGGAATTGTTTCGATGGAAGAGGAACAAGCTCAAGATGATGCCGGTGCACAAGCCACCAAGGTGGCCCCACAGGGAGACCCCCTCTGCGACGAAGGTATAGCCCACATTGACCAATAAGAGGACGATGGGCGCGCGCAGATCCATCCCGCGTTGCCGAAAGGCGCCCACCAGCATGCCCATCAGCGCAAAGATCGCCCCAGAGGCCCCTACCGTGGGAGTGCCAAAATCGAACCACAGCACCATGGCGGAAGCGCCCAAACAAGAAACCAGGTACGCGGCGATATATAACCCGGTATCGAGGGCGCGCTCTACCTCCCTACCGATGAGCAGGAGCACCACCATGTTGACCGCGAGGTGCCCGCCGTCCAAGTGCATGAATTCCGAGGACAGCGCCGTAAGCGGCGCATCGGCGTACTGCGGTCCCCACAGGGCCCAGTCTTGGCTCAGCGTGGAGAGAAAGAAGGTCTCGCCCAATGTGCGAGCTTGTACCGCGGTAATTGACCACGCGATGATGCAGATCGCGGCAATGGTTGAGGTAACGGGAGCGGTTCGCAAATAATTTTTCACCATGGTGTGAAAGCTGACCCTTTGTTGGCAATCGGATAAAAACTAAACGAACCCGGCACCACAGGAAAGAGTGTGGTGCCGGGCGCGGAGCGAGGAAAACGCTTAGGCGATATCGATGGACTCGATGACAACGTCCTCGTGCGGACGGTCCATGCGGTCGGTGTCGACCTTGCCAATCTTGGAAACGACTTCCTGCGAAGCCGAGTCCGTAACCTCACCGAAGATGGTGTGGTGGTTGTTCAGGTGCGGGGTCGGCGCCACGGTGATGAAGAACTGGGAGCCGTTGGTGCCTGGGCCGGCATTCGCCATGGCCAGCAGGAATGGGCGGTCGAACTGCAGCTCTGGGTGGAACTCGTCCTGGAACTGGTAGCCCGGGCCACCGCGGCCGGTGCCGGTGGGGTCGCCGCCCTGAATCATGAAGTTATCGATGATGCGGTGGAAGATGGCGCCATCGTAGAACGGGCCGGACTGCTCGCCCTTTGCGTTCTGGGTGGAGTAGTCCTTTTCACCCTTGGCCAAACCGATGAAGTTTTCAACGGTTACCGGTGCGTGGTTACCGAAGAGATCGATAACAATATCGCCGTAGTTGGTATGCATCGTTGCAGTTGCGGTCTTCTGAGTCATGCCAGCCATTGTAAAGAATTTACTTCCTCTCCGCTGTGCAAGACATAACGCTCTCAGCGATCGCGCTATCGTTATCCTTATGACTCGCGCGTTGCTCTTCGACCTCGATGACACCCTGATGGATCACACCGCCGCAGCGCGGGCCGGCGTGGATGAATGGTGCCGGCAGCGCGGACTAAATACTGGGCAGCACCAGCGTTTTGCCGCCATTGAACGCAAGTGGTTTACCGCCTATGAGCGCGGCGAGGTCTCCCACCAAGGCCAGCGCATTGCCCGTTGCCGCGAATTTTTGGGCGAGGACATGGACGATGCCGCAGCCCTTGCCGCCTACGACGGCTACTTGGCCGCCTACGACGGCTACTTGGCCGCCTACCAGAGCCAGTGGCGCGCCTTTGCCGATGCCCGGCCCACCCTCGAGTGAGCGCTCGCATCCGGCTTCCGGGTAGGCATCCTCACCAATGGCCAGCGCGAGATGCAGCAGGCAAAACTGGAGGCGGGAGGCCTCGCGCTTGCCGATGTCCCCCTCATCCCCACCGTCGAACTCGGCTACCCCAAACCGCAGCGCCAGGCCTACCTAGCCGCCTGCGAACGGCTCGATGTCACGCCCGCGGAAACGCTCATGGTGGGCGATTCACTGGAAAATGACGTACTCGGTGCGCGCAGGGCAGGCCTGCGCGCTATGCACCTCGACAGGTCCGCAAAGGGAGAGGGCGATGTGTCTTGCCTTAGTCAGCTGACAAGGCTTGTCCCCCAAATAGCCAGCTAACCACGAGAGCACCGGGATCAATGACTCCCTTGCTGCGATCGCCCAGATAGGACGCGCGCCCCTTCTTGGCGGCGATCTTTCCGGTTTCTTCCACACCCTCCCGCGCCGCCTCGTACAGGGCCTGGAGCGTTTGCTCGTCTGGGCGCTCGGCGCCGATTTCTTGCGCCTTTTCTGCGGCCGGAATGAGCGCATCGAGCATGGTGCAATCCCCACGCTGCGCGCCGCCCAGTTCTTGAATAAACTCCGACGCGCTGCGCAAACCTTCCGCTAAGGTCTCCGCGCGGGCCATGTCGTTGAAGAAGCTGCCGAAAACCGCGCCCGAGGTTCCGCCCGCCAGGACAAGGAAGCGCTTGGCCAGTCCGGTGAAAATCTCATCATCCGAGCCGCGCAGCGGCAGTTCAATGCTTTCAAGCGCCGCCTCCATATTGGTACCGAAGTCCCCATCGCCGGCCTTGCGGTCAAGCTCGGTCAACTCCTCGATGGAGGATTGCACGCGGCCGACGAAGTCACTCAACCACTGGTTTTCTGCGCCTTCGCTGGGCAATTCATCCTCAAAGGTAATCCGCGCCGATTCCACCTGCTTGGCACTGCCCAAGGTATGCGGCCAGGCGGGGGCTGAAGTTGGGGCATCGATAAGCTCGAGCAGCTCATCGTCCGCCTTGAGCAGCGTGATGGATACGCCGTGCATATTGACCGCGGTGACGTAGTTGCCCACCATGGAGCGCACTACCGTAATTCCCTTCTCCGCTAGCTGCGCGGAAGCCTCGCCGAAGACCAGGCTCAGCTCCAAAGGCGTGGTGCCTCCCAAACCATTGACTAGGCACACCACCTCATCGCCGCTGTTGATATCAAGGGCAGCACCCAGCTTTTCCAGTACGGTGGCGACGATGGCATGGGCATTATCAACCTTTTCCGTGTGCGTGCCCGGCTCGCCGTGGATGCCCACACCGACTTCCATGTGCCCGTCGTCCAAATCAAAGGTATCGCGCCCAGTGGTGGGCAAAAAGCCGGATCCCAGTGCCACGGACATGCTGCGGGACTTATCCGCGGTCCTCTCCGCTAGCTCCGTTACTTGGTCCAGGTCATCGCCGCGATACGCCGCGGCACCGGCAACCTTTTCCACCAAGATCGTGGCGCCGGTACCGCGCCGGCCGGGACCCTCGCCGGTGCCTTCGGTAGCAATATCATCGGCGACTAAGACTGAACGCGTATCTACGGCCTCTGCCGCGTTGCGGGCCACGGTGAAATTCATGACATCGCCGGTGTAGTTCTTCACAATGTGCAGCACTCCCCTGCCCTGGTCGGCCCACTGCGTGGCTTCGCTGACCTGGACCGCGTTCGGGGAGGTAAAGAGCAGGCCCGGGCAGGCTGCGGCGAGCATGCCTTGCCCAATGAAGCCGGCGTGCATGGGCTCGTGGCCGGATCCGCCACCGGAGATGACCGCAACCGCCGGTTTATCATCGGCCGTGCGCAGCGGGGTGGTGCGCCCAATGAAGCCCGCATCGTGCCAGGTGGCATCGGGATGCTGGGCAATGAAACCGGCCAGGGAATCAGACAGGAAGGATTCTTGGCTATTGCGAAATGCTGAGTGCTTCATGGCGCCCACGGTAATCCGGTTCCGGCCATAGCGTCGCGGGTGGGTACAAGATCACGAAAACGCTATGCAGACCGGCTGCATAGCGTTTTCTTTAAGAACCTAGAATTTCTCAGGTTCTATTTAGAGGGCGTTGCGCACCACATCGCGGGCTTCCACCATGTTGCGCAGGGAGGTTTCGGTCTCCTCGTAACCACGGGTCTTCAGACCGCAGTCCGGGTTAACCCACAGGCGATCCAGCGGAACGTTCTTGAGTGCGGCGCGGATAAGCTCTGCCATTTCCTCCACGGAAGGCACGCGTGGGGAGTGGATATCGTAGATGCCAGGTCCAATCTCAGAGTGGAAGGTCTCATCGATATCCTCCAGCAGCTCCATGCGGGAGCGTGCTGCCTCAATGGAGGTGACGTCTGCATCCAGGCCGGCGACGGCGTCGATGATCTGGCCGAACTCCGAGTAGCACAGGTGGGTGTGGATTTGGGTGGTGGGCTTGGCTTCGAGGGCTACCAGGCGGAAGGAACGCACTGCCCAGTCGAGGTAGGCCTTGCGGTCCTGCTCGCGCAGGGGCAGCAGCTCGCGCAGGGCCGGCTCGTCGATCTGGATGATGTCGATGCCGGCTTCCTCCAGGTCGCGGACCTCGTCTGCCAAAGCCACGCCCAGCTGGTCCGCGGATACGGACTGGTGCACGTCATCGCGGACGAAGGACCACGCCAGGATGGTGACCGGGCCGGTCAGCATGCCCTTGACGTGCTTTTCCGAAAGCGACTGTGCAAACTTCGACCACTCAGTGGTCATGGCAGCCGGGCGGGAGATGTCACCCACAACGATTGGCGGACGGGTGCAGCGGGAACCGTAGGACTGTACCCAGCCGTTTTCGGTGGTGACGAAGCCATCGAGCAGCTCCGCGAAGTACTGCACCATGTCATTGCGCTCTGGCTCGCCGTGGACCAGGACGTCCAGGCCGAGGCGCTCCTGCAGTTCGATGACGGACTTAACCTCGTCCTTGAGGGCGGAGTTGTAGTCAGCATCAGAAAGCTCGCCCTTGCGGTGCGCGGCACGCGCCTGGCGGATTTCCTTGGTCTGCGGGAAGGAACCGATGGTGGTGGTCGGCAGCTCGGACAGGCCGAGCTCCTTCTGTGCTTCCTTGCGCTCGTTGAAGGCCGGCTCGCGCTTGACCTCGCCTTCCGGCAGCTGGGAGATGCGCTCTTGCACGGCGGCGTTGTTGATGCGCTCGGACTCGGCGCGGGTACGAACAGCGCGGTCGCTGACGCTGTAAGCCTCTTCGGCTGCCTCTGGGCCTTGTACCAGGGCGACGACTTCCTTGACCTTTTCATTGGCGAAGGAGAACCATGGGGCGACATCGGCAGGCAGCTTGGATTCTGCCTCGACGGAGTGCGGCACGTGCTGCAAGGACACGGAGGTGGATACGGACAGCTCATCGATGCTGCCGGCCAGGTCCTCGTACTTGGAGCGCAGGTCGCGCAGGTTGGCGGCCCAGACATTGCGGCCATCGACAAGGCCGGCAACGACGTGGGTGTTCAGGCTCTTCACGCGCTCGAGGTAGCCCTCATCTAGGGCCAGGGTGCCGACAGAAAGGTCAACCTGAACGGCCTCTGGCTTGAGCTCTGCGATGACATCGAGGCCCTTGCGCGCAGAGCCGTACGGGGTGGTCAGGTAGACCTGTGGGCGCTCTTCTGCACCCAGGATGGCGGAGTAAGCCTGCTTGGTATATGCAGCCAAGTCCTCATCGCTAGCGTTGGTCAGGTCTGCAACGAGGGCAGGTTCTGCCAACTGGATCCACTCCACGCCGGCCTTGTGCAGCTCCGCCAGGACCTCTTGGTAGGCGGCAACGGCATCATCTAGGCGCTCAAGCGGGGCCTTGGCAGCACCCTCGGCCTGCTTGGACAGGGCCAACAGGGTGACCGGGCCAACGAGGTACGGGCGCACGGTGTGGCCTGCTTCGCGGGCTTCTTCTACCAGCTTGATAATGCGCTGTGGGTGTGCCTTAAAAGCGTGGTCATCAGCAATTTCCGGCACGATGTAGTGGTAGTTGGTGTCGAACCACTTGGTCATCTCCAGCGGCGCGGTGTCCTTATTACCGCGGGCCAGGGTGAACTCATCATCCAGGGTTTCACCGGCAACGGCACCGACGGTCAGTGCGGTTTCGAGAACCTGGTCGTAGTAAGCGACGTCTGCCGGGATGGCGTAGTCCTCGGTCAGACCGAGGTCGCGCAGGCGGTTGTAGGTATCCAGGCGCAGCGAGTGTGCGGCGGACTCGAAGGTCTCCGCATCGATGCGGCCCGCCCAGTAGGACTCGAGCGCGCGCTTCAACTCGCGGTTGGCGCCAATACGGGGATAGCCCTCAATTGTCGCCTTGGGGAAATTAGCGTTGGTCATTGTCTACTCCGATTCGGGTTAGTAGGTCGTGAGTATTGTCGGGGTTGTTGTGGGTATATATATGGAGCCCGCTCGCCCCACCAGCCACGATGTCGCGGGCTAGTTCGGCGGTCAGTTCCATGCCGGTTTCGTATTCTTCTTCTGGGGTTGTCGCTGCCGCGAGCGCCGACCGCACCCTTTCGGGCACGGCGAGCCCGGACAGCTCTCCCATTCGCTCCACCCGGCGCAGGCTGGTCATGGGCATGATTCCCGGAATAAGGGGAATATGCACCCCGGCCAGTTGGGCCTTTTTGGTAAAGCGCAGGTAATCCTGGGCATCGAAGAATAGCTGGGTAATGGCGAAGTCCGCGCCGAGGCGTTGCTTTTTGAGCAAGACGTCAAAATCTTCATCTTCGTTTTTAGATTCAACGTGCCCGCTGGGATAGCACGCGACTCCGACGGCCAGGCGGCCAGCGGCGAACCGCGCGGCTTGTTGCCTTTCCAATTGCCGGATGAGGCTTATCAATTCATCGGCATGCTGCGGATAGTACTCCGGCAAGCCTTCCTCTGGCAGGTCCCCGCGCAGGGCCAGCAGGCCACGGACACCGGCATCGACCAAGCGGTTGGTCCAACCGATTAGTTCCGTGCGCGAACCAGCCGTACAGGCCAAGTGCGCAAGCGGGCGCATCGAGGTGGTGCGCGAAATCCGCTCGATAAAGGCCGTCGTCCCTTCGAGCCAACCGGACCGTTTGGAACTTGTCACCGCAATATAATCCGGGTGGTAGCTTTCCAAGGTTTCCAGCAAACGGTCGATTTTGGCTTCATCGGCGTCATGGCGCGGTGGAATTACCTCGAAAGATAGGGCCAAACGCTCCGGCACCATCAGTTCTTCTTCACTCATGGAATCCAATGGTGCTGACGCCGAAAATCGCGGGCTCATAGTCACCTCCTTTTCCCGATCTCAATTGCTGTCTGGAGGAAAACGTACCAAGCTGTTCAGTTTGCGGGGTAGCGCGACGCTAATGGTATTACCTTTGCAGGCCCATAAACAGCGCGGTTAGCCAAAATCGACGTGAATATTAATCCTCCATTCTGAACCAAGCGGTCTATTTTATGGGTGCTTCCACCCCTGAATCCCCCGCCAAAACAGTGGTGGGGTGTCAGGCTGACCACTATGCTGGATGGAAAAGACAAATAAATCTCATCTAAGGAGCACCTGCACCAATGAACCCCACCGTAGTGAAAATGGCGTTCAAGACCGGTTCCAATATGTGGAAGCAATTGCGCGATTACCGGCAAGAAAAGTCCCGCGAAACTTATACCGCCCTCGAAGAGGCTGCCCAACAGATGCAAAAGGAAGACAATAGCGCCTTCGATGAGGCCCGCAAGCAGGCAGGCGCCGTTACCCAGGCCGCGCACTCCCGCCTCGAGCGCGCACTAGAGGACTTCAATAACTACCGCGAAGACGCCGTCGAGCGTTTCGATGAGGCCAAAAAGGAAGCCACCAAGAAGGCAAAAAAGGCCCGCAAGCAGGCCAAGAAGAAGGCCACCAAGGCTGCAAAGAAGCAGACCAAGAAGAACAAGACGTCTTCCAAGTTCTGGACTGTTGCCGGAATCATTGCCCTGCTCGCCGCGGCAACCGGTGCGATTTACGCTTGGCTGCGCTCCAATGACAAGCCTTCTCAGACCCCACCGCGCGTAGATGACTACCGCGGTAACACCCAAAACACAGCCCCAGAATCTACCTTGGTCTACACCTCCACTAGCGAAGCTAAGCCCGAAAACGATTCGGACCTCGCTGAAGAGGGTGCCGTGCGCGATGAAGAGCTCTTGGGTTCCATCGATGAACAGCTGGCCAAGCACCGCGAGGAAGAAGAGGCCGCCGCAGAGGAGGCAGACACCAGCCGCATCACGGATGACCACCAAAGTGAGGGCAAGCACCGCCTGCAATCTGACGAGCAGTAGTTCCTCTCGCACCCCCGCCGTGGGGGTGCACTAGGCGTTGCCTAGATCTCATTGCTTTGCCTATTCAAAAATCTCCTGCTTGAATTCACCCATTAAGGCTTTCTACAAGGAGATAAACAATGAGCTTTGAGTCTCTCACCGTCAAGCTCAAAGACGGTTCAACGTACTATTTCCCCGCAGGCCCAGTAACCGATGATCCCTCCCCGCGCGTGGATAACCTCCGCTTTGCCATAGATAACGGCGCTACCTTCCGCTCCGTTGACGAATCCGGTGAAATGCGCGAGTTCAACGGCGCGGACGTGCATAACTATCACTTGGCTTAACTAGCCCGGCGGATTCTTCATATATCCTGGGGATTATGGAAATTCGCGCGACACAAGAATCCGATCGCACTTATATAGCTCGCCTCAACTTCCTGACCGATACCTTCGGTGATGAACGAGGCGAGCTTTCTTCCGGTTTTGCCGATGATTTTTCCTTTTACGTGGAAAATTGGGAGCCCAACCAGGGAGGTTTCATCGCTTGGGAGGACCTCGTGCCCGCCGGCGGGGTGTGGCTCAATTGGGGTACCGAGGACAATCACGGTTACGGGTTCGTGGAACCGGCCATCCCAGAATTTGCCATCGCGGTAGAAAGCCGCTTTGCGGGCCAGGGCATTGCCACCGCGCTTATCGATGCCGCCATTTCCCTCGCCCAGACCCTCAAAGCGCCCGGTATTTCCCTGGCCGTCCACCCCGATAATCCGCGTGCGCAGGGGCTTTATGAACGCTTGGGCTTCGAGCATGTAGGTGTGTACGCCGAGCATTACATCATGGTCAAGCGCTTTTTATAACCCTATACATGACCAAAGTCCGGATTCTTTAACCAGAATCCGGACTTTTCCTGTGGAGCATAGGAGAATCGAACTCCTGACCTTCTGCTTGCAAAGCAGATGCTCTACCAATTGAGCTAATGCCCCAGTGGCTTGTACTCTACTACTGCAGCCGCTCATTCCAAAAATGCCGAAGACACCGCGGCACACTGATTTACTTCTATCACATTTATCACACGCGTTTAATCCATAATTACCTTCGCAGTGGAGTAGGCTGGCTAATCGTGCCCATCTGTCCTCGTTCCTAGGAAAAGTATGCGTCGTCTTCTTACCTCCGCACTCACCGTGCTCGCTACTGCCGCCCTTCCCGCCTGCGCCAATGCGCAATTCCTCGAAGGCACCCCGAAAGTAGCTGGGTCCTCAGAACCAAATATCCAATCCGCGGTTTCTGAGATTCAGACCGATATTCAAAGTCGCATCGACAGCACCCGCGCGCAGGCACAGGATCTTGTTTCCTCGGTAGCGCCACAAGACGAGCCGCAGAATGAGGCTGCACCCGCACCGGATCCCCAAGCTGGGGCCGCACCGCAACCAGCCCCGCAGCCACAGGGCAACGGCGTCGATTGCCCGAATTGCGTGGCCCTTACCTTTGACGATGGCCCAAGTCCTTATACCAACCAGCTCCTGGATACCTTTAAGGCAAAAAACGCTCACGCCAGCTTCATGGTGCTAGCGGATCACGCCTACCAATACCCCGAGGCGCTCCAGCGCATGCAGGCAGAAGGTCACACCATTGGCAATCACACCAAGACCCATCGCCAGCTCAACCAGTTAGCTTACGGCGATATTGCCCAAGATATCGACGCCGGCAACGCGGCGATCCGCAATGCCACCGGGCAGGATCCAAAGTGGCTGCGCCCGCCCTACGGTGCCACCAATGAGACGGTTGACCAGGTAGCCAGGGATAAGGGCTTGTCGCAGGCCCTATGGAACGTAGATACCTTGGATTGGAAGATCCGCGACTCGCAGCACGTCTGCAATGCCGCCGTCCAAGATGCTAACCCAGGCTCCATCGTCTTGATGCACGATATTCACCCGACCACCGTCAATGCGGCCGAGTGCGTTATCGACGGCCTGCGCGCCAAGGGCTTGGAACCGGTCAGCCTCGATGAACTGCTGCGTACCCCGGTAGACGGAAAACGCTACTACTCCCGTTAATGATTGACTTTTCCCACACTGCTGATGTCGTAGCCCCGCAACTCCTTGGCTGCGTCATCACGCACGCAGGGGTGAGCATTCGCCTTACGGAGGTCGAGGCCTATTTGGGCACGGACGATGCCGCCGCCCATACCTTTCGTGGGAAAACCCCGCGCAATGCCGCCATGTTCGGCCCACCCGGCCGGCTGTACGTGTATGCCTCTTACGGCATCCACCGCAATGTCAATATCGTGTGCGCGCCCGAAGGCGTGGGCCAAGGGTGCCTACTGCGCGGCGGTGAGGTGCTATCTGGGATCGATACCGCCTTTGCACGACGCGGCACCAGCGATTTTCATAACCTAGCCCGCGGCCCCGGGAACCTCGGAAAAGCTCTGGGAGCAACGCTGGAGGATAACCACCTGCCAGTGCAGCTTTCTGAGCGCGAGTCTGCACCGGAATGGGTGCGCGGCCCGCGAATTGGTATTTCCAAAAACCAGGAAGCGGCCCTGCGGTTTTGGATTCCCTTTGATAAGACCGTCTCCGTCCGCCGCGGCTATCCCAAAAAGTGATTAATAGCGGCCGCCATAGCGCTCATCGGCTTCGATGGCTTTGATGATACGCTCATTAATTTGGGTCATCTGATGAATCTGCGCGCGGGTCAGATTATCGATAACGGATCGGCGGGCCTGCTTGGCGTGGCCCGGGGCGGTTTCTACTACCTTGTCCCAGCCGCTATCGGTAAGGTGCGCCATCGTCGTCCGCCCATCATTGGGGCAAGGACGCCGCACGACCCAGCCCTGGCGCTCCAGGCGGGTGACAACTTGGCTCAGGCGGGACAGGGAGCCATTTGCGGTAATCGCAAGATCCCGCATGCGCATCTCATGGTTCTCGGCCTCTGATAGCCGTGAGAGCACCGTATATTCAAAGAAGCTTAGCTTGGCGTCATCGCGGAGCTGCGCGTCCAGAATATTGGTGAGCCGGACATTCACGCTCATCAGGGACATGAATGCTGCTAGTTCATCCTCTTCAAGCCAAAAGTCGTCCCGCTCGGTCATGAGGATTATTTTAGCAACTGGACTTCAATTCTAAAATAATCCCAAGTATCCGGAGCCCCGTACCACTTATTCGAGCTTGGTCTCCTCCACCTAGTGGCTGGTGGGTGCCAAGCGTGCTGGGTCCAGTTCAATTCGGCGTAATAACTGCGCGTTGAATGCCACCACGATGGTCGATAGCGACATCAATACCGCACCGGCCGCCGGGGAGAGCACGACACCGATGGGTGCGAGTACGCCTGCCGCCAAGGGCACGGCAATGATGTTGTAGCCAGATGCCCAAATTAGGTTTTGGATCATCTTGCGGTAGCTAGCGCGCGACAAGCTCATCATTGAAAGCACCGACCGCGGATCATCGCTGGCGAGCACCACCTCGGCGGATTCCATGGCGACATCGGTGCCGGCGCCAATGGCGATGCCGACTTCCGCGCGGGCCAAGGCTGGGGCGTCGTTGACGCCATCGCCAACCATGGCCACTGCCAGGCCGCGCTCTTGTAATTCGGTGACCTTGGAGTCCTTGTCCTGCGGCAGGACTTCGGCAAAAACCTCGTCAATACCCAGTTCTTCGCCAACGGCCTCGGCGACCTGCGTGGCATCGCCAGTAATCATCGCAACCTTGACGCCCTGCTCTTGGAGGGCCTGTACGGCCGCGCGGGATTCGGGACGAATCTTATCTTCAACCGCGAGAGCACCGATGATCTGACCATCGCGCACGACGTGCAGGACACCCGCGCCGCGTTGGGACCACTCCTCAACCTGCGCATCGAAAACCCCAGGGGTGGCAAGCTCTAGCTCGCGCAGCATATTCGGTCCACCGACGAGGACCTCTGCCCCATCGACGGTGGCCTGGATTCCACGACCGGCGGCAGCACTGAAATCGGAGCTGTGCAGCTGCTCCTGGGATGCTTCCGCGTGGTCTTCGGCTGCCTTGACGATGGCGCGGGCCAACGGGTGTTCACTATCGGCCTCGGCCGCGGCGGCCACTGCTAGCAGCTGCCCCTCGCTGATGCCCTCAACGGTTGCGACACCGGTGACCGCGTGCGCACCTTCGGTCAGGGTGCCGGTCTTATCGAAGAGGACGGCGTCGATAGTGCGCATGCGCTCCAACGCCATACGTTCCTTGATGAGTACTCCAGACTGTGCGGCCTGCTCGGTAGAGATCGCAATGACCAGTGGGATAGCCAAACCGAGGGCGTGGGGGCAAGCGATGACGAGCACGGTGACGGTGCGCACCACGGCGTCGCTTGGGCTACCGATAATGGACCAGACCACCGCGGTAATGAAGGCTGCGCTCAGCGCGAACCAGAAGAGCAACGCTGCGGCGCGATCGGCAAGGGCTTGGGCGCGGGAGGAAGATTCCTGCGCCTCGGCGACCATGCTTTGAATACCACCCAGGGCCGTATCCCCACCGATGGCCTCTACCTGGACGCGGACGGTGTTGTCTGTAGCTACCGTACCGGCGACCACGCGCTCACCTTTATCGCGGAAGACGGGCCGGGATTCACCGGTGATCATGGATTCATCGAACTCGGCTGAGCCTTCAACAATGGTGCCATCGGCAGGCGCCCGCGCCCCAGCGCGAACCAGTACTATGTCATCCACCGCCAGCTCAGAGACTGGCACGGTGTGGGTCTGCCCATCGATGATCTTCTCAGCCTCGTCAGGCAAAAGTTCTGCCAAGGCATCCAAAGCGGAGGAGGCCGCGCCGAGTGCACGCATCTCCAACCAGTGGCCCAGCAGCATAATGACGACCAAGAGGGCCAGCTCCCACCAGAAATCTAGGTCGAATCCTCCAATACCCAAGGTGGTGACCCATGAGGCAACGAACGCCACGGTAATGGCCATGGCGATAAGCAGCATCATCCCGGGCTGGCGGGATTTCAGTTCCGACCAGCCGCCTTGCAGGAACGGCGTGCCGCCATAAATGAAGATGATGGTGCCGAGCACCGGGGGAATCCAGGATGAACCAGTGAATTCGGGTACGCCGTAGCCGAGCAATTCTGCGACCATAGGGCTGAAGATGACGACCGGTACCGATAGCAGCAGCGACCACCAGAAGCGGCTGCGGAACATCGCCGCGTGCTCACCGTGTCCGTGTCCGTGGCCGTGCTCGTGACCGTGACCGTGACCGTGATGGTCACCGTGGGAGTGTTCTTCGTGACCGCCATGATCTGTGTGTTGCGTATGGTCCGCTTCCGCGGCCTGGTGAGCACCGGAATGCTCACCGTGTTGGTGAGAAGTACTCATGAAGTTCCTTTCTTCTCCTCCTTGCACCATGAGGAGGCCTAGCTTCGGTGGAACACAGTGATGGTTACTCTCTCCACCATATACCCCGGGGAGGTATATTTTACAAGAACGGAAGGAGCCATTTTCGCATGAGAGGTGAAGTGGAACTACCGAAAAGTCCTTTCAGCTTAAACGACAGAAAGTGTTGCTGAGGTTGTCTCGTGAAATGTCCTAGGTTTGCTCCGTTTGAGTAGATGAGAAAATCTAACGCGCTTCAGGTGGCGTCATAAGGGACTACGTGCCCACAGTCTTTATTGGGCAAAAGATCCCACGCCTAGCAGATTTCAATAAAGCAGCGGAACCCGCTTGGTTAACTTTTAACAGAGCTTTACAAGAATTTCGATAAAGGGAAATCCTTATTGCTCCAGATTCTTTCCTTGGCGCGCTCAATTAAATCTTTATAGTAACTCAAACCCTCCGACGGCCTGTGCCTTTGCACTTGCAATTTCCTCTTCGCCAACCCAAACAATTTTGCCTAGTTCGAAAAAGTCTGCTTTAAGTACCGGATAGTCCCCAGCAAATGTGTCGGAACAATTGAATCAGCGCCAATGTCACAAATAGAAGGCAACCATACATAACGATGGTGGCCGGACTCATATCCCAAAACAGTTATCCATTTTAGGGCCTTAACGCTGAGAGCGGGGGCGATCTCGAAATGAGAAGGGGTCGAGTCTGCTGGAATGGTGCATCTGTGCCTTCTGCATCTCTGAACCAGTGACAGTGCCAGGCTCGGTTTTTGGGTCCGGCTCGGAGAAGGTGTTGGTTCATTAGGAGGTTGCCTCGCCAAACACCTATAATCCCGAACCCACACACAAACCATTAGACACTCTCTTTTGGGTGTCCGCAGCGCACCTCCCCGGCACATAGTCGGACAGAAGGAAAGCAAAAAGCCACGACTCCCACACCCCCGTAGGTGGCTTTTCTTCAATGCTTCCAACAACGAGAAGTACTAGGGAAGTTCCTTTGTCACTGGAAGTCAAGAATTAAGAACCGTCAGCCTGCCGGAAATAAGCACAGCCGTGAAACTAAGTTCGCAAAAAGATGCAGATTGGGTTTAGGTGGAAAACTAGATCCATCTAAACCCAATCTGCATAAGTCCGAAACATGCGCTCTAACTATCTTGGCATCTTTCGCTCTTTTTGTCCCCAAAGGAGAATCCTCCCAAGATTAACGGTAACTTTCACTGCTATCCTGCGTCTCCTTCATAAGGGAATTAATCCAATCAGCATACGGGAAGATATCTGAGTGCCACATCTTCCCACCCCTACGGTCTTGGCAAGTGGGATTCGCTCCTCCTGCTGTATGAACAGCATAAATAGTGTTTCCGGAGTATACCGCGCCGCCGGAGTCTCCAGAGCACGACCAAGCGTCGGTAGTAGCAACACTCTGGAGAATGTTGGAAAAGCTGCCTGCTTCAAATGAGTACTTATCATAGTACGCAACTACACGAACCTCAGCTGTGGAGGGGAAATCATGGTATCCCCCATACCCTATCAAGCTCGCTTCATCATTAAAGGTTAAGGACTTTGTGGGTAGCTCAAATGAATCAGCAGTAATTCCGTCAGAAACTTTAATCAATGCAACATCTTCTGTTTCTCCCTTAGTATACACGTCTTCCACCTTCGCACTTTGACCGTCATATTGCCTAATGAATCCCGAAGCATTCTGACCATTGAGTCCTTGGACACAGTGACGTGCGGTTATCCAAAAACCATTTCTCAGGTGGTTGACCGTGCATCGCTTTTTCATTGCTTCCTCCGATTCTTTTATCCAAAGTTGTCCAACCCTGTCGTCTTGTTGCACAACTTTGCTCGAAGATTTTAGAGAAATCATTTCAGCAGGAAGTCCCTCTCGACCGCTATCCATCAACAGAGTACTTTCAAACTTCATCCCTATAAAAAGGGAGCCAAATACCAAAAGAACAGGTAGCAGCGGTGAGTGGAACGCTAGTTGCATTATGTGGCGCAGAGAGCCAGTCATTTCCTGCCAGACCGCTCAGCACTCATGGCTCTCGCCAACATCAAAAAGCCGACGGACAGCAAAGAAAAAAATGCTATGGCGCCAATCTCTAAGGAACTAGGATCGTCAAAGCATCTTGGCAGCAGGACAACGACCAGCGCCGCAGAAAAAGCACCGAAGAAAAGAATTGCAGCTTTCATTCCGCCCCCCTCAACTAAAGTTTAAAACATTCGACGACACCGGCGATATCGCCGGTGCCGAGGGTGGCAATCCCTCCAACGCAGGCTGCACATACCGCCGCGCCGATAGGCTCTACGCCACAGGCCGTTGCACAAGTCGAACCGATCAGTCCAGCAACCACTCCATTAACACCAAGAATGGCACCAATGCATGCGGTCTTCTCTCCCCAGCCCTGTAGCTCAGGGGCGTCAGGATCGGCCATTGGGACATTTTGATTAGCCTGGAGGGTGGCTCCGTCAACATAGTCAATGTCAAGGCCTTCGTCTTTAACAAGCTGATCATCCTTGAACACCTGGACGTTAAACTTGTTGTGAGAACCTTTTGTATAAAGCGTCTCCGATTGGCCAATTGGAGAGGAGTGATCTTCCGTCTTGTAGGCGACGGTTATGTTACTGAGGTAATTATATTCTCCCTCGTTCGAATAAGGCACAGTAACGAGATCAAAGCTTTCTCCGTCATCACTCTTTACCGTCGTAACCTTTGTATTGTCGAGATCAAGGCGATCGACGCCACCATGAGCATGGATTTTTCCCTTGCTGACATTTCCCTTAGCTTCTTTTAGAAGTTCTGCTTTGTCTGGAGACTGGGTTGTATCCTTCGTGTTGGATGGGCCATTCGACGCTGCACAAGTACTGTTTGAAGCATTAGGTTCCTTATGTGGCATATCGACAGCGGCAGCAGTAGAAGCTGAACCGATTAAAATGGTGCCGACTGCAAAGAAAGACATAATCTTGGAAGCAGATTTCAACATGATACCTTCTCCTGGCTCGTTGACGTGAAGTGACTATTGGAAATCGCCGGAAGGTACCCGTTTTAGATCATAAATCTGCAGAATTGTCAGAAATAGAAAACTGTCAGAAATAGAAAGGGCAATTTCAATAACTTTCCGACGTTAACATGCAAAATATATAATATGATAGGAGCGTGTCAAGTTGTGTGTGTGGGGTTAGGTTTATAGGTATTTGTCGAAGCGGTCGGGAAAGGCCACGGCCATTTGGTTGATGGCTTGTTTCCAGCCGGATACTCGTGCTCCTTCCACGAGCCTGCTGGCTGTAGCTGAGGCCCGTTTGCCTTGTTTCGCCCTCTTTGCGGCTCGTTTGTCTTC
>NZ_JBEHFY010000024.1:0-36997 GCF_040225815.1 Corynebacterium sp. KPL2895 | reverse complement strand
CCCCCCCCGAGGCCGGGTTACTGACGGCCCGCGCGCACCCCCGATGCGCGGGCCGTCACCTATATCTACGGTTATCCACAAGACTTTGTTGAAAATGCAACTAACCGAGCGCTAAGTGGTAACCTTCGCGCATTTATCCACAGGCGGGAAGTCACGCCTCTAGTGCAGGTGGCACAGGTGCTTCAGGCTAGGGGCATGAATACAGCACACTCTCGTTCCACCATCGTCGTTGCCATAGGCGAGGAAGCCTTGCGCGCTGAGGCGGTCCATGCCGCCGTCGCGACCAGCCACGAGGTCATTGCGGTGACCGATCCCCGCGATATTCCGCGTAGCCTTCCCGGGGCCTATACGGTTCTGGTCGATGCGCTCATGGCGCGCGTTATCGCCTCTGCCCAAGCCGCACAGACCACGCCCGTCCCGGTGCTTTTTCTCGCCGCGGATCCGGGGCCCATCGATTATGAGGCAGCACTTGCCTGCCATGCGGACCGCGCCTTTATTATCCCCGCGGAAATTAAAGACCTGCTGGCGGCAATCGCCCAGGCCGCGCACCCGCCAGAAGATCGCCCCGGTACCGCCACCATCGCGGTGGTGGGCGCCAGCGGAGGGGTAGGCACCTCCACCTTTGCCGCCGCCCTGGCGCGTTCCCACTGCACGGCGAATGAGCAGGCGCGGGCGCTGCTTATCGATGCCACCACGCACTCCGGAGGGCTCGATCTCCTCCTCGGCGTGGAAACGGCGCCGGGTGCCCGCTGGCCAGAGCTCAATATTGGCGATGGCAGCATCGATGCCGCCGATCTCTACCGCGCCTTGCCCTCTACTTCCGATGGCATAGCGGTGCTATCCGCAGCGCGCAGTACGGTCAAAGATACCTTCACGCTAGATGCCACGCTCTTGGCGGCGGTGACGTCTGCGGCGCACGCGGGAGAGGGCCTGTGCGTGGTGGATTGCACGGCCGAAAATATCCCGGCTGCCTGCACGCACGTGGTGCTGGTGGTGGCCGCGGAAGTGCGATCGGCCGCGGCGGCCGCACAACTTATCCTGCGACTGGATGAGGCGCGGCGCGACATCGTGGTGGTGCTGCGCCAACGGCAGTGGGCGGCTCTCAGCGCACCCGAGGTAGAAGACATTATCCACCACCGAGTCAGTGCCCAATTGCCCAGCGTGCGCGGGCTCACCCGCAGCATAGAGATCGGTGGACTCCCAGCCCGGCTTCCCGCGGCGCTCGCCAAAACCGTCCGTGCGGTGCGCGAGGAGGTAGGGGTATGAGCGCAGCGATGGATAGCTCGGCCGAGACCATGGAAAAGACCATGGAGAAGATGCAGCGGCTCATTGCCGCCGAGCCGGATCTGGTGCACGACGCCCCTAGCTTGGCCCGGCGGATCCGCGAGGAAGCAGGGGTTATCAGTGATGTCGCCGTGGTGGATCTGCTCCGGCGCTTGCGCCAAGATGCCACCGGCATGGGGCCACTGGATGCCTTATTGGCCCGGCAGGGCGTGACCGATGTCGTGGTCAACGGGCCTGAACACGTCTTTATGGACCGAGGAGAGGGGCTAGAGCGCAGCGATATCACCTTTCGCAACGATGGGGAGGTGCGCCAGCTTGCCTCTCGGTTGGCCGCGGCATCGGGCACGCGGCTTGATGATGCCCAGCCTTTTGCCGATGGCCGCGTCACGCGCCCCGATGGCGTCGTGCTCCGCGTGCATGCCCTTTTAAGCCCACCCGCAGTGGGCGGAACGTGCATTAGCCTGCGCGTATTGCGGCAGGCGCAGACCACCCTGCCGCAGTTGGTGGCCAATGGCACCGTGCCGGAGGACATCAGCCAGCTGCTTGCCGCGATGGTGAAAAAGCGAGTGTCCTTCCTCGTTATCGGAGGTACCGGCTCCGGCAAGACGACGCTGCTCTCGGCGCTATTGGGAACCGTATCCGAGCGCGAGCGCATCGTGGTCATCGAAGATACGGCGGAGCTATCACCCCACCACCCGCATTGCGTGAGCATCGTCTCGCGCCGGGCAAACGCTGAAGGCAGCGGGGAAATCACCATGGCGCAATTGCTGCGGCAAGCGCTGCGCATGCGCCCAGACCGCATCGTCGTCGGTGAGATTCGCGGCCCAGAGGTAGTCGATCTCCTCGCCGCGCTGAATACGGGCCACGATGGCGGTGCGGGTACCTTGCACGCCAATTCCCTCTTTGAGGTACCCGCCCGCATGGAGGCTCTCGGCGCACTCGGCGGCCTGGACCGCAGCGCCCTGCACTCGCAATTGGCGGCTGCCGTCAACGTGGTGCTCACCATGGAGCGCACGCCACATGGCCGGCGCCTGGCTCATATCGGCGTCTTAGAGGGCAATCCGGTCACCCCGCGCATTGTCTGGAGTGCAACCAAGGGGCCCGCGCCTGGCTTTGCGGAATTCTCGGCCGCGCTGTTGGAGGAACAGCGCGAAGAAGCAGGAGGTCAGGCGGATGCTTAGCTTCTTATTGCTCGCCGCAGCCCTCTTGCTGTCTGCGCCCTCGAGCGCATCCCGCATTGCTGGCAAGGACAGCCGGATAAAGGCCAGCTCCTTGGTCATTTTAGGTGCCGTATTCTGCGGCAGCTTGGTCTTCTTCTCGGTCGGGCGGATAAGTATTGCGGTCGCGGCATCGATAATTGCCTGGTGCGTGTCGTGGTATATCAAGGACGTCATGGCCGCCCGCACGCGCCGGCGCGGCCGCGAGGCCCTAGCCGGATACTTCGGTGTCGTGACCGCTGACCTGCGCGCCGGGGCGACCCTCGCAAGCGCGCTATCGCGCGGGGCGGAGTCCCTTCCCTCGACGACGCCGCGGGATATGAGCGCGGCCTTAGAATCCACCGCTACCGCGGCGGCCCGCGGCGCGCCCCCACACGTGGCGCTCTCTGGCGCCCATGCGGATGCAGAACTTACCCGGTTAGGCCACCTGCTCGAATTATCTACTCAGCATGGCATCGGGGTAGCCAGCCTCTTTGAGCAGGCCCAAAGCCGGATGGATGCGCTGCGCCGCCACCACCAATCCACCGCAGCCGGGCTGCAGGGACCCCAAGCTACGGCGACGGTCTTGGCGTGTCTTCCCATTGCGGGCATCGCCATGGGCGGGGCGATGGGGGCCAATTCGCTGGGCTTTTTGCTCGGCGGGGGAGTGGGCGGAATCCTGCTGGTCATTGGGGTGGGGCTTGCCTGCAGCGGCTTTGCCTGGTCCCGCGTCATCATCAGGAAGGCGGCACCATGATGGCCTTTATCTGCCTGGCGCTGGCCGTGCTCGTTGGGCTGCCGGCCACCAAGGGGCGGCTGGGACCGGCTACGGCACAGAACACAGCACAGCACACGGCGAAGACCCCGCGCGCCGGCCCAAGAAAGCGCGATGGCGCAACAGTGCGCGGGGGATTGATGAGCAAACTCCAGCCCTCTACCACCGTGGATCCACTCCTCGTGGCCGGGGATATCGAACTTTTCGCAGCTTGCCTGAGTGCGGGCCTGACGGTGCACGCCGCTGCTACGGCGGTCGCGCGTACGGCAGAGGCCGATACCCAGCACCTGTGGGAGACGGTATCCGCGCTCCTGGGAGTTGGCGTGCCCACGGAATCTGCATGGGACCACATGAAGGGCCATGCGGGACTAGAGGACGTGGCGGGGCTTGTCATCTTATCGGGCCAATCCGGCGCCACCATAGCCGCCGGATGCACGCGAATCTGTACTTCTTTGCGCGCCGAAGCATCTGCTCACGCTACGGCTAAAGCAGAGCGCGCAGGAGTATTCATTGCCCTCCCGCTGGCGGTGTGCTTCCTGCCAGCATTCATCGTTCTAGGCCTCGCGCCCGTAGTGATCAGCTTGGGCGCGCAGCTTTTCTAGATGCACCATTTTCACTTCTATTCAACTACTCAACCACCACACCTTTTAAGAAAGGACTCCTAAAATGTCTGCACTATTTATTAAGTACTCCCAGCTCACCCGCGCCCTCGTCCGCAACGATGAGGGGATGAGCACGATTGAATACGCCATGGGATCGCTCGCGGCCGCAGCGCTTGCCGGCGTGCTGTACATGGTCATCAACGGCGGCGGCGTGGTCGATGCCATCGAGGGAATTATCACCGATGCGCTATCGAATACCCCGAGCTAGCCGGGCGCACTAGAGAAACAGAAAGGAGGAATCATGCGCACGGTAGTCGATGACGATGGTTCGGTGACCATCGAAGCCGCCCTGGCATTAAGCTCCCTCGTCCTCGTGGCGGCGGGTATCATCGGTGCGATCGCGACGATGGCGTCCTATATCGCGGCGGTGGACATGGCGGGCGCGGCGGCTAGGTCGCACGCCATCGGCGTCGAGTACCAACCAGCGCGAGAGGATGCCCGGGTAAGCGTGCAGGAAAGCGCGGGGCTTTTCAGGGCATCGGTAAGCGTCGATGCTCCCATTGGCACCATGAGCGCGGAAGCGGTCTTTCCCGCGGAGGTGGCCGGCAATGACTAGCAGGCTCCGCGGCGAGGACGGATACGCCACCATTGCCGCCACCGGAATCATCGTCGCCATTATCAGCCTGTTACTGGTCATCGCGGCGGTAGGATCACGCGTGACCGCGCGCCATGAAGCGCAAGTGGCCGCGGACCTTGCCGCCGTGGCTGGCGCGTGGGCCTTAGCCACCGGCAAGGACGCGTGTGCGGCCGCAGAAAGCACCGCGCGGGAAAACGGCGCGAGCCTCGAGGAATGCACCGAAAATGCATCCGATATCATCGCCGTTGCCGCGGTGCGCGGCCAGAGCGCCACGGCCAAAGCGGGCCCAGTTTAAACCGCGGCCTCCTGCGTCATAGTGACGAGCGCACCGAGCAGCTTGATGGCGCCGTCCTTGCTCAGGGGATTATTGCCGTTGCCGCACTTGGGCGATTGCACGCACGATGGGCACCCGGCCTCGCACGGGCAGGAGCGCACCGCCTCAAAGGTAGCCGCGATCCACTCGGGGAAGCGGCGGAATCCCTCTTCGGCAAACCCGGCACCGCCGGGGTGGCCGTCGTAGACAAAGACGGTGGGAAGCTGCGTATCCGCGTGCAGGGCGGTGGATACGCCGCCGATATCCCAGCGGTCGCAGGTGGCGATAAGCGGCAACAGGCCAATGGCGGCGTGTTCTGCCGCATGCAAGGTGCCGGGGATATCGGCGGCGGTAATGCCCATCGCAGAAAGCGCCAGCGGGTCGATGGTATAGGCCACGGCGCGGGTGGTCAGCCGCTGTTCCGGGAGATCGAGGGGAATATCGTCGCCGATGGTGCCATCGGCAAGCCGCACCTGGTAGCCGGTGACGCGGTCGGTGACCTCGACCTCCACGTCCGCTACCCACAGGCCCGGGGAATAATTGACCAGGTTATCGGCCTCGCGCACGATGCGGATATCCGTGGTAGAGCGCGGGGTGGTCGAATACTCGGGGGTCTCCGGGCGGGCAAGCGCCACATAATCGGCCAGGAGGAGTTCCTCGATGACAAAGCTTTCGCCCTGGTGCAGGTAGACCGCGCCGGGGTGGACCTGGCTGGTCGCGCGCGCTGCATCGATGGTGCCCAGTAGCCGCCCATCGGAGGCATCCACGATCATGACCTCCTCGCCCGCCCCACCGCGCAGCGATACCGCTGAGTGAGCGGTTTCCGGGGAGAGCTCTTCCGCGCTGGAGGCGGGAATCGGCACGGCAAACCACCCGCGCTCGCGGCGGCGCACGAGGCCCTGCTCCGCAAGCTGGTGGATGACCTCGCTGGCACCCCACTCAGCAATGGTGGTATCATCCAGCGGTTTTTCCACCGCCGCGCAGTAGAGGTGACCGAAGAGAATATAGGGGTTCGTGGGGTTAAAGACGCTTGCTTCCACCGGTTTTCCCAGTAGCGCATCGGGGTGGTGCACCAGGTAGGTGTCCATGGGTTCATCGCGGGCGACGAGCACTACGAGCGAGCCTTGCCCGCGCCGGCCTGCGCGCCCGGCCTGCTGCCAAAAACTGGCTACGGTGCCCGGAAACCCTGCGGTGACCACGGCATCGAGCCCGCCGACGTCGATGCCCAGCTCGAGGGCGGAGGTGGTGGCAACGCCTAATAAGGAGGCATCGTCAAGCGCCTGCTCCAACCTGCGGCGGTCCTCGGCCAGATAGCCGGCGCGGTAGGCGGCGATGCGCTGCGCGAAATCAGGCCGGCCCAAGCTGCCGGAGAGGGTCTCGGCGGCTACCATCGCCACGACCTCGGCGGAGCGGCGGGAGCGCACGAAAGTCATGGTCCGGGCGCCTTCCGCTATGAAGGTCGCCATCATCTCGGCGGACTCGGTGGTGGCCGCGCGCCGCACGGGGGCGCCGTGCTCGCCCTCCGCGCCCTCCAGGAACTCAGGCTCCCAGAGCGCGACCGTGCGCGCGCCGGTGGGGGCGGAATCTTCAGTAATGGCGTGCGCCGGGCGGCCGGTGAGGCGCTCGGCATGCCGCGCCGGATCATTCATGGTCGCGGAGGCATAAATGATGGTGGGACGCGATCCATAATGCCGGCACAGGCGGAGCAAGCGGCGCAGAACCAGGGCCACATTGGCGCCGAATACGCCCCGGTAGGAGTGGCATTCATCGATGACGATGAACTCCAGGTGGCGCAGCACCCGCGCCCACCGCGCGTGCGCGGCCAGCATGGACATGTGCACCATATCGGGATTGGAAAACACCAGGCGCGAATGATCGCGCACGCCCGTCCGCGACTCCTGGGGCGTATCGCCGTCATAGGGCGCGGGCACCACGTTCTTGAGCTCCGGAATCCCTCGGCACAGCTCGATTGCGGATTGCAGCTGGTCCGATCCCAGGGCCTTGGTGGGGGTGAGGTAGAGCGCGCACGCGGTCTGATCCTCTGCCAGCCGGGTGAGGATGGGCAGCTGGTAGCCCAAGGATTTGCCGGACGAGGTGCCGGTAGAAATCACGGCGTCGCGGCCCTGCCACGCGCATTCGGCGAGCTCGGCTTGGTGCGCATAGAGCTTGCCGATGCCCCCATCCATCACCTCCTCCTTCAACCCCGGCAGCACCCACTCCGGCCAATCGGCGTAGCGCGCCCGCTTTGCCGGGAGCGTGGTGTGAAACGTCAGGGTGGACTCAGAAAGGCGCCGCTGGATGAGTTCTAGGAGCTCTTCACCAATGGGGTTATCGCCAGCCGGGTGAGACAATTTTTACCCCCTTGTGAGTTAAATCTATCGCTTTGGCGTGGAACGTGTCACACTGTTGACAGGCCAATGTTGTCTTGGTGCGGTTTTATACTTCACGGTACTGCTCGAGGACCCATTTACCGAATAACTACCGGCGCGGCAATCCGCGCTACCTCTTTAAGAAAAGGAACTCAGTTCACCATGACACAAGGAACCGTTAAGTGGTTTAACTCCGAAAAGGGATACGGCTTCATCGAGCGCGAGGACGGCGGCGGAGACATCTTCGTGCATTACTCCGAAATTCAGGGCAGCGGTTTCCGCACCTTGGAAGAAAACCAGAAGGTCAGCTTCGAGGTTGGATCCGGCCCGAAGGGCGACCAGGCGCAGGCCGTTTCCATTCTCTAAAATTCTCTAGGGTTTTTAAGCGCCGTAGGGCGTTTCGGCGTAGCCGCGGCGGGTATCCCACCACTCCATGATGCTGTTTTGGGCCTTTTGCAGTCCCAAGCCGATGAAGATGGCGGCGATAATGCTGATGACCATCGCAAATAGTGGGGTATCGGAAAACGCCATGCCGCCGACATAACCAATGGCCAGGGCCTGGAATACCCAGAGCATCACGCCAATGGTGTCGAAGAAGAGGAAGACCGGCCAGGGAAAGCGCATTGACCCCAGCAAAATGGTCATAAAGAGCCTGGCCGAGGGGATAAAGCGGGCAATGATAATGGCCGCTCCACCGCCGCGGCGCACATTGCGTTTTACCCAGGAGAGGGCCTCGTAGGCCTTTGTTCCTTTTTGAATGCGGTTAAGCAGCGGCATGAACCGCGTGCCCAGCAAAAAGCACAGGTTATCGCCCAACATGGCTGCTACGAGCGCCACAAAGAACATGGTGGGCAGGTGCGGAAATCCCTGCGAACCGGACCAAGCGCCGACCATATTCAGCGGGATTTCAGAGGGGAGCACTGGAAAGAAACAGTCCCCGAAAATGAGCAGGCCCACGATGGGATAAACCCACTCCGTGCCCATGATGGCTTCAATCCACATGGTTACTGTGTCAACCATCTAATCCTCCACGGGGTGTGTTGTGGGTGTGCTATCGTCCCCAACAATGCTTTCACAGCTGCTGGACTTTCTAAAAAGGTCAGTATAGACCGGTTCGGTGGGGGTGCGAAGCGCCCCCTACACAGCCTTTTGGTCTTACCGAGTATATGGTGCGAAGAACGGTATAAACCACCTGTGTACGCTAGGGGCGATTGCTGAAAGCGCACAAATTTTAATGTTCGCATCATCGAAAGGGATGAAGTCGAAGTGGCAGAAGCGGCCGAGCCGGGCAAAACTTTAGTGATTGTGGAGTCGGCAACTAAGGCGAAAAAGATCCAGCCGTACCTGGGAGATAACTACATCGTGGAGGCCTCCGTGGGGCATATCCGCGATCTCCCGCAGGGAGCTGCCGACGTGCCGGCGAAGTTCAAGAAAGAATCTTGGGCCCGCTTGGGTGTTAACCCGGAAGATGACTTCGCCCCGCTCTACGTCGTTAGCCCGGATAAGAAGAAAAAGGTCGCCGACCTCAAATCCAAGCTGAAGCAGTGCGATAACCTCTTGCTGGCAACAGACCCGGACCGCGAGGGCGAGGCCATTGCTTGGCACCTGTTGGAGGTCTTAAAGCCGAAGGTGCCGGTGCGCCGCATGGTCTTTAATGAGATCACCAAGTCCGCCATCTTGGAGGCGGCGGAAAACACCCGCGACTTGGACTATGACCTTATTGATGCCCAAGAAACCCGCCGCATCCTCGACCGCCTCTACGGCTACGAAGTCTCGCCCGTGCTGTGGAAGAAGGTCATGCCGCGGCTTTCGGCCGGGCGCGTGCAGTCGGTGGCCACGCGGGTCATCGTCGAGCGCGAGCGCGAGCGCATGGCGTTTATCTCCGCCGATTACTGGGATTTGCTCGCCACCCTGGACGCGGGGGCGGGCAGCGGCGAGGGCCCGTCGGCCTTTGACGCGCGCCTGACCGCCGTTAATGGCAAGCGCGTGGCTGTGGGCCGTGATTTCGACGATCGCGGAAACGTGAAGACCAAGGACGTCATCGTCATCACCCAGCCGCAGGCGGAGGCCTTGGAAAAGGCCCTGCAGGGCGCGGGCATGACCGTGTCCGGGGTAGAACACAAGCCCTATACCCGCAAGCCTTATGCGCCGTTTATGACCTCGACGCTGCAGCAGGAGGCGGGCCGGCGCCTGCACTTTACCTCTGAGCGTACGATGCGCATTGCACAGCGCCTTTACGAAAACGGCCACATTACGTATATGCGTACGGACTCCTCTTCGCTGTCTAAGCAGGGTTTGAACGCCGCGCGCAGCTCCGCCACCAGCATTTATGGCGAAGAATACGTCTCGGATTCCCCGCGCGTTTATGACCGCCGCGTCAAAAACTCGCAGGAAGCGCACGAGGCGATCCGCCCCGCCGGTGAGTCCTTTGCCACCCCGGGCCAGCTGTCTAGCCAGCTGGATGCGGAGGAATTTAAGCTCTATGACCTGATTTGGAAGCGCACCGTGGCCTCGCAGATGGCCGATGCTAAGGGCACCTCCATGAAGGTGGCCGTGGCTGGCACCGCGACCACGGATAACGGCACCTATGACGTCGAGTTCTCCGCAACCGGCCGCACCATTACCTTCCCGGGTTTCTTGAAGGCTTACGGCGCCGACGAGGATACGAGCAAGAAGAGCGAGAACCGCCTGCCGCACCTGGAGGAGGGCCGCGATCTGAAGGCCGAAGAGGTATCGGCAGAAGGCCACTCCACCAACCCGCCGGCGCGCTATACAGAAGCGAGCCTGGTGAAAAAGATGGAAGACTTGGGCATCGGGCGCCCGTCGACGTATGCCTCCATCATCAAGACCATCCAAGACCGCGGTTACGTGGTCTCGCGCGGCAACGCCCTAGTGCCTTCGTGGGTAGCCTTCGCCGTCGTGGGCCTCTTGGAAGAAAACTTCACCGAGCTGGTGGATTATGACTTCACCTCGTCCATGGAAGATGAGCTGGACTCGATTGCCACCGGAACGGAGGATGGCACGGACTGGCTGAACGGCTTTTACTTTGGCAACGCTGAGGCCAACGAGCACAAGGCGGCCTCCATCGCGCGGCATGGCGGGCTGAAATCGCTTATCGATGTCAACCTCGAGGCCATCGATGCCCGCAAGGTCAACTCGCTGAAGCTCTATACCGATTCGGAGGGCCGCGAGGTCTTCGTGCGCGTCGGCCGCTACGGGCCCTATATCGAGCGCGCGATCGGCACCAACGAGGACGGCAGCGTGGAATATCAGCGCGCCAACCTCTCTGAAACCGTGACCCCGGACGGGCTGAATGAACAGCTGGCGGAAAAGCTCTTCGCCACCTCGCAGGGCGGGCGCCAGCTGGGCGAGAATCCCGAAAACGGCCGCATGGTGGTGGCGAAGGAAGGCCGCTTTGGCCCCTATGTCACCGAGGTCGTCCGCGATGATGAGCGGGAAAAGGCCGAGGCGGAGGCCTTGGAGATCGTCGCGAAGGAGCGCGCAGAAGAGGATAAGCAGCGCGCCGAGGAAGGCAAGCGCGCCAAGAATTGGGAGACCAAGACGGCCGCGAAGCAAAAGGAAAAGCGCATCAATGACTACATTGATGAGAAGCTGAAGCCGGGCACGGCCTCGCTCTTTAGCTCGATGGAGCCGCTGACCGTCACGCTGGAACAGGCCCTTGAGCTGCTGTCCCTGCCGCGCGAGGTGGGCGTGGACGACGGGGAGATGATCACTGCCCAAAACGGCCGCTACGGCCCCTACCTGAAGAAGGGATCGGATTCGCGCTCGCTGGCTAAGGAAGAGCAGATCTTTAGCATCACCTTGGATGAGGCCCGCCGCATTTATGCGGAGCCGAAGCGCCGTGGCCGCGCGGCCGCACAGCCGCCGCTCAAGCAACTCGGCGATAATGACGTCTCGGGCAAGCCTATGACCGTTAAGGATGGCCGCTTCGGCCCGTACGTTACGGACGGCACCACCAATGCGTCCCTGCGCCGCGGCGACGATCCGGAGCAGCTTACCGATGCCCGCGCCAACGAGCTCCTTTCCGAGCGCCGCGCCAAAGAGGCCTCTGGGGAGACGAAGAAGAAGTCTTCTAAGAAGAGCACAAAGAAGTCGACCAAGAAATCGACGAAGAAGGCGACCAAGAAGTCCAGCAAGAAGGCCACTAAGAAGGGCGCGAAGAAGGCGGCTAAGAAATCCAGCTCGAAGCCTTCGCCCGGCACGAAGAACGTGGTGAAGGCCGGCTCGCGGAAGAAATAAGCGAAGAAATTAGTAAGGTGGCGGGCATGAATGATTTTCTTGCCCGCACCGAGGAAGGCGCCGCGGCCTTGACCCGCGCGGTGTCCGAAACCTTTGCCGATGTCACCGACCCAGCCCGGCGCACGCCGCGGGGCTGGCGGCGTTTCGCGTACCTGGCGCTTGGTGAATCCACGGTATGGGCCCGCCTCTTTGGCTGGAAGAAGGCCCACACCATCACAAGCGCGCCGCTTTTGCCCCTTTTGGCGGCGGAGGCGCAAAACCCCACCCTGAGCCCCGCACTGCTGGCCGGCGCGGTGGGCCAGGTGGAAAAGTCGCGCCGCTTGCACCGCCCCTCCCTCCTTGGGGTGGCAGGCGTTACCGCTAGCCACGCGGCGTATTCGTGGGTGCTTTATCGGCGCGGCGCGCGCAACGATGCCCGCGGTTGGGGCCTGCGCGCCATGGCGTGGGCGGCGGCGCTCGTCGCCACGCGCAAGCAGCCCACTCGGACCGCGGTAGCGGTGGGCGGCGCGGCGGTGCTGACCACCTCGGCGCTGGCGGGCGATCCGCGCCTGCGCACCGATGCGACGAAGGGCTTGAGCCACGGCGCCAATCTCTTGGTCGCGGCGGAAGGCCTGACTGCGCTGCGAGCGCGAATAGCAGCAGCCGGGTCTCAGAAGGACAAGAAACATGCCAAGCCCTCGAAGGCGGCCAGAGCAGTGGGCGCGGCGGAGGCTGGTGCCTTGGCCCTCGGGCACTTCCTGCTAGTCGATGCCCTGTCTAGGTAAGGCCCTGCCTAGGCAAGCTCCGCTCCGGCTGCATGCTCGGGCCATAAGACAGCCGGCGGTGCACCACCTCGAAGGGCCCGCGCAGGCCCAGCGCTTCGAGCACGCACGCGCCAATCACGGTGACCAGCCACACGCCGCAGGCGAGCCCGGCTTGGCCGAAGGCTCCTAAGTCGTGGCCGTAGTCCAGCGTGAAGGGGTGCACGATAAGGAAAAACAGCATCGACTGGCCCACATAACCACTCATGGATCGTTTCCCCAGCGCGACGAAGGGCCACAAGAGCGCGGGCACGGAGGCACCGGTTGCTAGGCGCTCTTGCACGGGCTGCAAGATAAGGGCGAGCCCGGCGAGGATTCCCGGCCCGGTTAGCACGCCGAGGGTGGAATTGGCGCTACTGGCGGCGTTCGCCCAACGCTCATCAATGACCCCGAGGGTGCCCAAAGACCACAGCGTGCCAATGACCAGCGTTACGGCGGCGGCGATGGCCACCCAGCGCAGGAGTTGGGGGCGGTGAGAGGGGACATCGGCAAGCACGCCCTCGCGCGCCCACACAAAGCCCACCAGCATGACCGGCAGGTACATCAGCACGATGAGTGGGGCGGAGATGATCTGCGCGCCCAGGGTGAGAAGCTGGCTGAGCAGCAGGTCACCGTAGGAATTCACCGTGCCAATGGCATCGACGGGGATATCGAGCCCGCCGTCCACCGCGGAGAAAATAAACGCGGCGATGCCGAGCATCGTCAGCACCCCGAGCGCGATATAAGAAATCTTGCGCAGCGTAGAATTATGCAGCGTGAGCAGCAGGGCAATGACTATGCCCGCAATGCCGTAGACAAACATGATATCGCCCCAAAACAGCAGCACCATGTGCACCGCGCCCAACAGCGCGAGGAAGCCATAGCGCTTGGCGATGACCCTCCTTGCCTCCCCCAGCGGAAATCCCCGCCGCCACAGGCTCATCGCAATAAGCCCCACGCCGAAGCCCAGCAGGGTCGAAAACATGGGTAGGCCGCGGTTGTGCACGAAGAAAGCGCCGAAGACGACGGCGATTTTATCGAGCACGCTGTCATTGAGGATGCCGCCGAAATACGCGCCCGGGCGGTCCTCGGTGATGATCCACGCGGTGGTCATATTCGCTATCGCGATGCCTAAAAGCGCCATTCCGCGCGCAGCATCGGGCACGATGAGGCGGGTGCTGGCCATTAGATTTCGCACCTTTCTGCCAGGCTGGCGCGGATGGGGCGCGCCAGCTGGGTCATGCGGCGGCGCCCGCGCAGCTCGATGGATTTCATGACGGTCCAGCGGGCCTGCTCGGCCTCGTTGGCGGTCTTTAAGGTAGCAGCGTTGGTCAGGACCTGGCCGGGGGTGTCCTTGGCCATTTCGGTCAGGCGGGCGGCCTCGTTAACGGCATCGCCGATGACGGTGTACTCGAAGCGATCCGCGCCGCCGATGTGGCCTGCCACCACGTGGCCGGAGGCGACGCCGATGCCGGCCTGCAGCTCGAGCCCGCGCAATTCCCCGCGCAGCTCGCGGGCGGCCTGCAGCGCCATCGAAGTCGAGTCGTACACGTTGAGCGGCGCGCCAAAGACGGCGAGGGCGGCATCGCCTTGGAACTTATTGATGATGCCCTTATTGCGGTGCACCACCGTCACGACGTGCTCGAAGAATTTATTGAGCTCCGTGACCACTTCTTCGGGGGAGTGGTTGACCGCGAAGGTGGTGGAACCGATGACATCGATGAACAGCACCGCGACCTTCCGATCCTCCCCGCCCAATTCGGGGCGCTCATCAAGGGCGCGCTGGGCCACCTCGGTGCCCACGTAGCGGCCGAAGATATCGCGGACGCGTTGGCGCTCGCGCAGCCCGCGCATCATCTCATTAAATCCCGCCTGCAGGACGCCGAGCTCGGATCCATCGTAGATATCGACCTCGGCATCGGACTCGCCGCGGCGCACGCGGTTGATCGCATCCTGCAATTCCACGATGGGATCGACCACGCTCATGATGGCGAAGCTGGTGCCGATAAACCCAGTGGCCAAGGCCGTGAGGGCCAGTGCCACGATGGCCGGGATGATTTCGCTGGTATCGCCGGAGAAGAGCCCGGTGTGCTGCCCCAGCAGCACCAACACGATGCCGAGTAGCGGCACCCCGGAGGTCATCAGCCAGGTCGAAAAGAGGCGATACTTGATGGGCGGTTCGACGGTGGAATCTTCAAAGCGGCGGGCGACGGCCTGCGCGGCGACGGGCCGCACGAGGCGCTCTGCCTGCAGGTAGGTCAAGATGATGACCACTAGGCCCGCCAGGGTGGTGGAGACCCCCACGACGAGTCCGAGACGCCCGGACTGCCCGCTGGAGATAACCACCGTCAGGATAATGCCGATGAGCCAGACCGCGGCCGCGACCAGGGATTGGTACACAGGGATGCGCAGTACGAGGGTGCGCACCATATTTGGATCGTGCGCATCGGGATTGCGCTGCCAGTCCAGCACGGGGCGGAAGAGCAGCAGGGTAGCGGCGATGCCGATGATGACGGCAAAGATGAGGTAGACCGCCGCCACGCCCTTGAGGTTGGGCAGCTCGGCGGCAAAGTCCTCGATTTCCGGCATGGGCAGGAAATAGAGGATGAAGGTCATGATCGCGATGGCGCCGATGAGATTGGCGCCCAAGACCAAGGCAGCGTATACCGGCCATTGGGTTCCCATAAGCCAACGAGCGCCACGCAATAGTCTGTTCATAACTACTTACTGTAGTAAGACCAGTAGGCTAGAGCGAGTGAATACGGGAAGCGTTGCGCAACGATTGGCAGATACCCCAGGTGTGGCCCGCACTATCTTGGGTGCCGCGCGGGCGGCGCGGGGGATGCCGGGGGCAGATCCGCGGGCGATGAGCCATTCCTGGCTCTTTACCGGCCCGCCCGGTTCGGGGCGTTCCTTGGCCGCAATCGATTTCGCGGCCGCGCTCATGTGCACGGATCCGGAGGAACCGGGCTGCGGAAAATGCGAGGCCTGCCGCGCCGTGCTAGGCACCAAGCAGCACACGGACCTGGTCTTGGTGGACCCGCAGGAGGTCATCATCCCGGTGGATACGGTGCGAGAGGTCATTGGGCGCGCCGCGAGCCTGCCCACGGTCGCCCCGTGGCGCGTGGTGATCTTCAATAACGCGGATCGCCTCAACAATAACGGCGCCAACGCGCTGCTCAAGACGGTGGAGGAGCCGCCGGAGCGCACCGTGATTATCATGTGCGCGCCTTCCGATGCCCCCGAGGATTTCTCCCAGACCCTGCGCTCGCGCTGCCGGCACCTGTACATCCCCTCGCCGTCGGTGGACAATATCGTTGCCCAGCTGGTGAGCGAAGGCGCCTCGGATCACGATGCCCGCCTCGCCGCCGTCACTTCCCTGCGCCACGTGGGCAGGGCGCGCCACTTGGTGGCAGAGCCGACGGTGCAAAAACGCCGCGCTGTGGCCATCAACCTGGCCGAGGACATCTTCCACGAATCCCAGGGCTTTCAGGCGGTGACCTCGCTTCTCAAGCTGGTGGATGCGGACGCGAAGGAATCGCACAAGGAGGAAGAAGAAGCGGAGCTGGCCAAGCTGGAAAATACCTTTGGCGTGGGCGCGAAGGGCAAGGGCGCGGCGAAGGCGCAGCGTGATGCCCGCTCCGCCATCAAGGACCTACAAGAACAGCACAAGAAGCGGGCGAAGCGACGGGTCATCGATAACCTCGACCTAGTGCTCGTCGATCTCTCCGGAATTTACCGCGACGCGCTGATGACAAAGGTGGGCGCGCAGGTGGAGATGACCCACCCGGATTTCGCGGGGCTATCTGGCGAGCTGGCGCAGCGGGTGAACGAGGAGGGCCTCTTGGAGTGCCAGTCCGCCATTTCTTATTGCCGCGAGCAGCTGACCCAGAACGTAGGTACGCAGATTGCCTTCGACGGCTTGGTGGGCAGGCTGCGGCGGGCCTGCCTTTAGCGCTGGGGGGCTGTCTAGTACCGGGACCGTCGCTAGTATCGGGCCGGAGTTTAACACCGGCCCGCCAAAAACCAGGCCTAGGCACCGATTTCTTTTCCGCGCCACCCCTGCGATAGAATCGCCAGTGCTGCTTAAGTAGCGCGCCGCCTTAGCTCAGTCGGTAGAGCATTTCACTCGTAATGAAAAGGTCGCGAGTTCGATTCTCGCAGGCGGCTCCATTTTTATCTGTGCGGGTTTCTTCCTTAATGTAAACTCTCTTTCAATTGAAGCAGGCCATATGGCCTTGATGAGGGAGCAGACGATACATTGCTTATTGCTACCGTCGCAGCAGAAATTCTCTTTTGGGCGTGCCTCATTCTGGGTGGTGTTCTCCGCTACATCGTTAAGGCCCCAAGAATTGGACTGGCATTTTTTATCGCTACGCCAATTATTGACATAGTCCTGTTAATTTTCTCATTTTTCACCATGCATAATGATGGCGAAGCGGGATTCATGCACGGTTTCGCAGCTTTTTATATCGCATTTTCGCTGGTCTTTGGCGGCGATATCATACGCGCAGTTGATCGGAAACTCAGCGGGAAGTCGAAAACCGAGTCTGGGAATCAGTCCGATAATAATTTAAGAAAATCCGTATATGCCAGTGCGGTGACGGCTGCGATCCTTATAGTTAGCATCGCGGTGGTAGGGCTAGACGGCAGCTTCTGGTTGATTTATTGGCTTGTTGCCGTGCTCTTTACCCCACCGATGTGGTGGGGCATTGAAAAATTTAATCGCCGTGCTTGAGCAGGCGCGGAACCACCTTGCCGGTGGCATTGCGCGGCAGCTTGGATAAGAAATGCACATCGCGGGGCACGGAGTGCTCGGCGAGCTTTTCGTGCACCCAGGCGCGGATGGCATCGGCAGTCAGTTCGCGGCCGGCGGCATCGGCAGTAGGCACCGCCCAGACGGCGATGCGGCTGAAGGTCTCGCTATCCTCCACACCACCCGCGTGCACTTCATCGATGCCGGGCATGGCCTCGAGCACCTCGGTCACGGACTGGGGGTGGACATTCTCGCCGCCCACGATGATCATGTCATCGGCCCGGCCCACGACGTGGAGGAAGCCCTGCTTGTCGATGTACCCAAGATCACCGATCGACAACAATCCATCGATCCGATTGAGCTTGAGCTTGGGGTTGGTATAGCCGGTCATGGCGGTGGAATTGGTGAGGTAGATTTCGCCCACCTCGCCGCGAGGAACGGGGTGGCCCTCCTCATCGAGGATGCGCAGCTTGGTGCCATTGGCCACCTTGCCCACCGCATCAGGGTTTTCTGCGACTTGTTCCATCGTGGCCGTTGAGGCAAGCGCCAGCTCCGTGGAGCCGTAGACGTTGCACAGGATGGGGCCGAAGCGCGCGTTGGTGTCCTTGACCACCTGCGGGGTAAGTGCATTGCCGGCAGAGGCGATGAAGTTCAGGCTGGAGGTATCGAAGGAACCCTCGGGATCGTGATCCACCAAGCGCTTGAAAAAGATGGGGGAGGAGAGCATGCCGTCGAGGCGGTAGCGTTGGACATCATCAAGCACCTGCTCCGGCTCAAAGACGCGGCGGGTGACGATGGTATTGCGCAGCCCCAAGGCGATATTGATGCAGGCCCACCCCCAGGTGTGGAAGATGGAGGCCGTCATCTGCACACGCTGATCGGCGCGCCACGGGATATTGCCCACGATGGAGGCGAGCACGACGGGCAACGTCGGCTCAGGGCGCACGATGCCCTTGGGGATGCCGGTCGTGCCGGAGGACATCAGCACGATGGGGCCGTGCTTGGGAAAGGTGGGAAGCTCGATATCCAGGGGATTCTTCACGATTTTCTCGAGCGTGGGCAGATCGCTTGCTCCCGTATCGTGGGCGATAATGACCGGAATATCGAGGTTGGGATCGACGCGATCGATGAATTCATCATCGATGACGAGGACGTTAATGCCATTTTCTTCGATGCAGCCGGCGAGCTGCTCTGGGGAAGAACCGACATTGAGTAGGTAGATCCCGGCACCGGCGTAGCCCTTGGCGCCCAAAGGAATGATGATGCCGCGGCCGTTGCGGGCCATGACGCCGAGCCGGATTTCCGGCAGCTCCAAGGACTCTAGGTAGCGGGCGAAATTCTGCGCGTGGGATCGCAGCTGGCGGTAGGTGAGGGTGCCATCGTCATCGATAAGCGCGAGGCGATCGGGGCAGGTTAAATAGGCCTGCTCGATTTCGCGCGCCGTGGTGAAGCGGTAACGCGCGAGGTTGGGCAGGAGCTTGAGCTGCCCGCCAAGCCCGCCTTGCCGGGTGATAAGCCCTGACTTGAAGAGGGCAGGAAAGAACTGGCTGAGCGCGGAGGCGTGGAAGGGAACATCAGACAATTTCATGGAAGAGAAAGCTCCGAAAAGAGAAGATAACGAAAATATAACTACGAACGATATCGTCAGAAGAAAAGATAGTGTTGCTTTTAACTCGAAAAATGTTACCAGAGTGACTAATATACACTTAAGTTACAAGGTGTGAAGAAAAGGTCTCTCAATGAAATCTATAAAACTCAAGGCATTTTCGGTCGTCGCTTCCGCGATTGCGGTGGTGGGCGTGGCGGTAGCGGCGCCGCAGGCTAGCGCGGCAGAGCGCAATCTCGTTTCCTTCGGTGACTCGGTCATGGCGGATCCGAACGGCGGGGAATACTTGAAGGACCGCTTCAATCCAACGCGGGTAATCGGGGAAAACTGCCCCACCTCCTTCAACTATGCGAAGCGGGCCGGCGCCAAGATGGGGCTGCCGGTGCGCGATTTCTCCTGCTCCGGTGCGGTGTCGATGTCCAATGGCCCGCAGATCTGGCAGCAGGTGGATGCCGCCATCGGATCGGGCGCGCTGACCCCAGATACCGCGCGCGTACTGATTACCACCGGCTTCAACGACACCTATAACCACCGCGAACTGAACATGGATCAGATTCGCCGGGAATTTACGGACCGCACCGCCCCGCAGATTGAACGGATTAAGCACGCCGCACCGAATGCCCGCATCCAGATCGTGGGCTACCCCACCATCGGTTCGGGGCCGCACTACTGCCTTGTTCACGTTGGCCCGACGCCGCTGGATTCGACCTTCCTGCCCATGGTTCAGGACTACGAAAACAAGGCGCAGTGGATGCAGGTTGATCTGGCGGCCCGCACGGGCGTGCAATTCCTGGACATGAAGCCATCGACCCGCAATAACGGCATGTGCGCCAATGCGAATGACCGCATGTGGGCAGGTCTCGTGGACTTTACGGCGGGCGCGGGCAACTTGCCCATCCACATGAACCAGCGCGGCCACGAGTACGCGGCCAACGTGATTGCGGCTTCCTAGCAACCATTTTCATTACCGCGGCCATATTGAAAATGTAGGTATGGTTGTGGACATGACTGTAAAAGCTGTTATTGCCCGCTCTAAAGGCGCGGAAGTTGAGACCGTAAATATCGTCGTTCCCGAGCCCGGCCCCAATGACGTCATCGTGCGGGTGCAGGCCTGCGGTGTATGCCACACAGACTTGGCCTACCGCGATGGTGACATCGAGGACGCTTTCCCCTTCCTGCTGGGCCACGAGGCGGCAGGCGTGGTGGAGACCGTAGGTTCTGCGGTCACCCACGTGGAGGAGGGCGATTTCGTCGTCCTGAACTGGCGCGCAGTATGCGGCGAGTGTCGCGCTTGCAAGAAGGGCGAGCCCAAGTACTGCTTCAATACCCACAACGCTTCCAAGGCCATGACCTTGGAGGACGGCACCGAGCTCACCCCTGCGCTGGGCATCGGTTCTTTCGCGGAGAAGACCTTGGTCCACGAGGGCCAGTGCACCAAGGTTGATGAGATGGATCCTGCCGCTGCTGGCCTGTTGGGCTGCGGCATCATGGCTGGCCTGGGCGCTTCCGTCAACACCGGCGATATCCAGCTGGGCGAGTCCGTAGCCATCTTCGGCTGCGGCGGTGTCGGTGTGGCAGCGATTGCTGGTGCGAAGCTGGCGGGCGCGGCGAAGATCATCGCCGTAGACATTGATGAGTCCAAGCTGGAGACGGCGCGCGAGTTCGGTGCCACCGACACCATTTGCTCGAAGGGCATGTCGGAGCAGGAGGTTATCGATGCGGTGCGCGATCTCACGGGCGGCTTCGGCACGGATGTTTCCATCGACGCGGTGGGCATCCAGCCGACGTGGCGCCAGGCCTTCTACTCCCGCGATCACGCCGGCCGCATGGTGATGGTGGGCGTGCCTAACCTGACCGACCACGTGGACATCCCGGCCATCGACCTTTACGGCCGCGGCGGTTCCATCAAGCCGGCTTGGTACGGCGACTGCTTGCCGGAGCGTGACTTCCCCGCATACGTTGCCCTGCACAAGGCCGGCAACTTCCCGCTGGATAAGTTTGTTTCTGAGCGCATCGCGCTTGACGATGTCGAGTCTGCCTTCCAAACTATGAAGGACGGCAAGGTACTACGTTCGGTGGTGGAATTTTAATGCAGATTGAAAGCACGGTAACTTCCGGAAAGTTCCGTTTGGACGGCGGCGAATGGGACGTGGACAATAACGTCTACGTGCTTGGCGATGCCTCCAGTGTCTACATCGTCGACCCTTCCCACGACCTCGATGCCGTGGCAGAGTTGGTGGGCGATCGCAAGGTTGAGGGCATCATCTTGACCCACGGCCACAACGATCACTGCGAGCTCGCGCCGGAAGCAGCAAAGCGCTTTGATGCGGATGTCTACATGCACCCGGACGATGACATGCTGTGGCAAGAGGCCAATGGCGATGCCCACTACATCGACCTAGCCGATAACGGCCAGTTCGACATCAACGGTGAGAAGATCACTGTCTACCACACCCCGGGCCACTCGCCGGGCTGTGTTGTCCTCTACGTCGATGGCACGCTTTTGTCTGGCGATACCCTGTTTAACGGCGGCCCTGGCGCAACGGGGCGCAAGTACTCGGACTTCGATGTGATCATCGAATCCCTGCGCAACGTCGTATTCAATTTGCCGGATGATACGAAGGTCTTGCCGGGCCACGGCGATGCCACGACGGTGGGCGCGGAAGCGGCGCGCATCGACGAGTACATCGAGCGTGGCTACTAAAAATCGCGCAAGTACTCTCCGTAGCCGGATTTGAGGAGGGGCTGGGCTAGCGCTTCCAGCTCCGCCTGGGAAATGAATCCGGCTTCGTAGGCCGCTACCTCGGGGGAACCGATGATGATGCCCGTTCTTTTCTGCATCACCTCTACGTAGGCGGCGGCCTCGCTCATGGAATCGACGGTGCCGGTATCCAGCCAAACACTACCGCGGTGGAGGCGCTGCACACTTAGCGCGCCGCGGCGCAGGTAGGCCTCGTTGATGGAGGTAATCTCGAGCTCCCCGCGATCGCTTGGCGTGATGGACTTAGCGATATCGATGACAGAATTATCGTAGAAATACAGCCCGACGACGGCATGATTAGATCGCGGCTCGGCCGGCTTTTCTTCAATGCTGAGCGCTTGGCCCGCCTGGTCGAATTCGACGACGCCGTAGCGCTGTGGATCCGATACCTCATAGGCAAAGATGATGCCGCCCTCTGGATTGCGGCACTGGCTTAGTTCCCCGCCGAAGCCGTGGAAGATATTATCGCCGAGGACCAGCGCAACGCTGTCATCACCAATGAAATCCTCCCCGATCAAAAAGGCCTGCGCCAACCCTTCTGGGCGGGCCTGCACGGCGTAATCGATCATCAACCCGAGCTGGGATCCATCCCCAAAGAGCCTTTGAAAGGCCCCAGCGTCTTCTGGGGTGGTGATGATGAGGATCTCCCGAATGCCAGCTTGGATGAGCGTAGTCAACGGATAGTAGATCATCGGCTTGTCATAGATGGGCAAGAGCTGCTTAGAGATGCCCTTAGTGATGGGATAAAGCCGCGTTCCGGATCCGCCGGCAAGGATAATGCCTTTCATCGTTACTCCTCGCTGGCCTTGCTGGGTTCGCTGGGGTACAGTGCGAGATACAAGGCCAGGGCGGCCCGCCAATTTTGCGGCGAAAATCCCGTGGCCTCGATTTTATCTAGGGCAAGCGTTGATTCTTTGGGCCGTGGTGCCTCGGGGCCGGCGATTTCCCGATACTGTTCGGTGCTTACCGGCGTGACCTCTGATGGGTCATGGCCCAAGCCGATGAATACGGACATCGCCATTTCATCGCGCCCGACGGTATCGCCGGAATTGGAGATATTATAAATCCCGTACTCGGGCCGGGTGCGCAAGAGATGCGCTATGCCCTTGGCCAAATCCTCAGCGAAGGTGGGGCGCCCGCGCTGGTCATGAATGACCTTCGGCTCCTTATCCGCTTCGGCGAAGCGGCGCATGGTGGCGATGAAATTCGGGCCATCGCCAAACACCCACGAGGTGCGCACAACATAATGCTGCGGTGCAGTCTGAGCGGCGGTTTCACCAGCAGCCTTCGACGCCCCGTAGGCGGATAGGGGCGAGGGGATCTCGTCTTCAGTGTGCAGCTCATTGGATCCATCGAAGATGTAGTCGCTGGATACGTGTACGAAGGTCAGCTGGTTTTCGGCAGCGATGCGGGCGAGTTTGGCTGGCGCCTCGGCGTTTACGGCCCAGGCGGCGGCGCGATCGTCCTCGGCGCCATTGACGTCGTTGTAGGCGGCGCAGTTGATGATGGCTTCGTATTGTTTCCACTGGCGCTGCGGGGGATTGGTGATGTCGAACTCCGTGCGGGTACAGAACTCGGCATTCTTGAGGACCCGTTTCAGCGCCCGGCCAAGCTGACCATTCGCACCGGTCACGAGGATTTTGCGGGGTGGCATGGGCTCTACATCTGCAAGCGCTGGCAGTTGCTTGTCTTTTTCTGAAACCTCGCGTGGTTCGAGGGGCCACTCCACAGCGTCGAGGTTGGTTCCGGTATAGCGTGCCTCGGGGGACCAATGCTCGTTAACCAGGTAGGAGTAGGAAGTTTCCTCGAGGGCTTGAAAACCATTGGCAACCCCGCGGGGCACAAATACGGCGGTCTCTGGCCCCACTTCATGGGTGACAATTTCGCCGAAGGTTGCGGAACCTTCCCGTAGATCGCACCAGGCACCAAAGATCTTGCCGTGCGCGACGGAGATGAGCTTGTCCCAAGGCTCAGCGTGCAGCCCGCGCGTGGCACCGGTGCGGTTATAAGAAATATTATTTTGCACCGGCTGGAACGAAGCCAGATCTGGTGCGGCCTTAGCAAGCTTTTCGCGCTGCCAGTTCTCCTTGAACCAGCCACGGTTATCTCCGTGTACGTCCAACTCAATGATGCTTAGGCCTTCAATGGCGGTGTTGTGTACCTGCATAATTACTGTCCTTGCTCTTTATAGCGGGCTTCTACAGAATCCTTTTGTGAGCGCCACCAAGTTTCGTTATCGCGATACCAGGCGATGGCATCTTCTAGTCCCGCCCGGATATCGGTATAACGGGGCTGCCAATCCAATTCGCGGCGCAGCTTGGAAGCATCCATGGCATAGCGCTGGTCGTGGCCGGGGCGGTCAGCTACGTGCTCGTACAGAGCCCGACCTCCTTGGGTATGTCCCATGATTTCGCAGATCATCTCGATGATGCGCTTATTATCGATGTCCGGCTGGTCAGCGCCGATATTATACGTCTCACCAATTCGCCCTTCCTCGATGATTTTTAGCACTGCCGCGTTGTGATCGTCGACGTGGATCCAGTCGCGCACCTGCTCACCCGTGCCATAGAGCTTAGGCGTATGCCCGGAAAGGATATTGGTGATTTGGCGCGGAATGAACTTTTCGATGTGTTGGTAAGGCCCATAATTATTCGAGCAATTAGAAATGGTGGCGCGCAGGCCAAAGGATCGGACCCATGCCCGCACGAGGTGATCGGAGCTCGCCTTGGTGGCCGAATAAGGGCTGGAGGGCGCATAGGCGGTTTCCTCAGTGAACTTGGTATGCGCCCCAATTTCTAAGTCCCCGAAGACCTCATCGGTAGAAACGTGGTGAAAGTGAACATCGCATGCCCGGCACGCCTCCAGAAGGGTATAGGTACCCACCACATTGGTCTGGATAAACGGGGAGGGATCCCGCAGGGAATTATCATTATGGGACTCGGCGGCGAAGTGCACGACGATATCCGCCTTGGCGACGAGCGGATTCACCACCGTAGCATCCGCGATATCGCCCTCCACTAATTCCACATCGATCCCCGCAAGATTATCCCGGTTGCCGGCATAGGTCAGCTTATCCAGAACAGTGATGCGGGTATCTGGGCGCACCTTGGCCATGAGGCGCACGAAATTGGCGCCGATGAAGCCGGCGCCGCCAGTAACGAGCATGGTGTGCATGAGTCTCCAGTGTAGGGCAGTCCGTAAAAGCTCTGCGCGTGGACAGTCCCAAAATGCTTGTACACGCACTTCTAGGCCGCACGACATGATCGTACGGCCCGAAAGCACGGTAGAGGGTGGGTAGTAGGGCATGGTCACGCTGCGCCGGGAGGTGGCGGACTAGGTGGTGAGTTCGTCCCGGAAGTGGATGGCGAATCGGCCGGGAAACTGGGTGGTGAATCCACCGGTTCATGAGGCTGAGCAGGCGGGTCGGTGAGCTTGCGCGCCGGGGCTTGCTCCGCAGCGGGGGAGTCATTGAGCTCTACCGAGGGGGAAAGACCTCCGGTATGCGCCGAGCGATAACCCACCCGGCCCGTTTCCGGGTCTCTTTCCGCATGCCCCATGCCATTACGGCCATCGCGGTTATCGTTATTGTCCACGTGATGTCGGCGGCATAACAGGGTCAGGTTCCGGAGGTCTGTAGCTCCCCCGTGGGACCACGCCTGCAGGTGGTGAACATCGCAGTCTTGCCACGGCCGGTTGCAGTCTGGGTGGGTGCATACGATTTCACTGGCGGCGAGCGCCAGCTTTTGCCACAGCGAAGCGGTGCGCTTGGTGCGCCCGAGCTCGAGCGGGAAGCCCTTGTCATCAACGGCGCAGAAAAAGTCGTGCTGCGCGGCGCCCAAGCGGAGAAGATCGAGCGGGGATAGGTCGATTCCCACGCTCGTGGTAAAGCGGGTGTCACTGCTCATCGCTTGTAGCTCTTCAAGAGTGGTGGCGACGAAGAAGGAACCGAGACCGTCCGATTTCTTTTGGCCTGCGGACAAGTAGCTCCCCAGTGCCGCAGTCAACTGATCTGCCATGCGCTGGGCATAGGTGCGCGTATCGTCTTCGGGACTCAGGCTTTCGCTGCCCTTATTCTTGGCAGGGGCGAAAGCGCTGGCCAAGACAGCGGCGGCGGAGGCATCGAGGTAACCGGAGATGTGCACGCCACCGTCTGCATCTTGGTTAGAAATGCTGAACCGGCGCTTGCGGGTAGCCGCGTGTGGGTCGCGCTTCCCAGAGGGATCGACGGCATGCTTATTCGCCTTGCGGATAGCCTGCCGCAGCCAATCGCGCAGGGACTCATAGGAGCGGCGTTTAGCCTCCTCTAGAGCCTTATTGCGCAGCTCCCGCGGCCCAGGAACCGCGAACTTATTGAGGTTACGCAGCTCCCGTTCGATGAGGTTGAGGATGCGCTCTGGGATAGGGTCTTCCTCGAAGAGCTTCTTGCGGCGCTGTTCTTCCGCGCGGCGCTCACGTTCGGCGCGGCGGCGCGCTTCCTCCTCGGCTTTCTTTTGCGCGGCCGCGTCTGCCTCGTCGTCTGCTGGCGGGGGAGTAGGTTCAGGATCCTCGATGGGTGCAAAGAGGTTCTTGCCGTTGCGCAGGCGTGCGGCGGCTTCGGACTCCGTGAGGCCAAGGCGGGCGACTAAATAGTCCTTAGCCTTAGAGGAGCCGACCCGCCTGCCGGCATCATCGCGCTCTGCAATAAAGGCAAAGGCGGCATCGATAGTGGATTTATTGCCCAGCGCCCGTTCTAAATGCTCGAAGTTAGGGTGGAGCAATTCGAAGGAGAGATCGTCCGGATTCTGCATAAGGTTGCGCAGGCGCGTAAGCCCCGCAGCCACATCAGAAATCGCTGAATTGATTTCTGTATGCTTAGCAGTTTCCATGGTTCCCTCCTTCCTGTTTCGCTTTCATGTTCTATTCTAGGTCAATAAAACACCAGCGCAACCGCAAGAAAGGAATTGGTCAATAGACTGTACATTCCCCACTAGAATGGGCTCAGCCACAACCAAACACGCCCAAAACGCACCTAAAACGCAACCAAAACCACTAGTCCGGAAACTTGGGCAACGCGGTTTCATCGAGCCATGCGGCAACGGTGGCATCGAAAAGAGCTGCGTCCGGCGCAGCCTCCCGGAAGGACGAGAGAAGATCGGAGGGCTGAACCACGGAGTGTTGATGCTGGGTGAGGTAGGAGGTGAGGGCGGGGAAGAAGGCATCGCCAAGCAGCCGGTGAATGGCGTGCACCGCGAGGGCCCCGCGCTTGTACACGCGGTCATCGAACATATCGCGCGCACCGGGATCAGAAACCTTGATGTCTTGGCGCTTGCGCATCAGAACTTGGTAATGCGAGCGCGCCGCCTCGCGCGCGGAGGAGGCACCCTTGTGCTCACCCCACAACCACTCGCTGTAGCAGGCAAAACCCTCATTGAGCCAAATATCCTTCCATGCAGAAAGGCCAACGGAATTGCCAAACCATTGGTGGGAAAGCTCGTGTGCGATGAGTCGCTCGAAGGCGTGATCGCCTTTCACATGGTTGGAACCAAAAATGGACAGGCCCTGGGCCTCGAGGGGGATTTCCAGCTCATCCTCGGTAATGACGACCTGATAGGCGGGGAAAGGATAAGGCCCGTAGATAGAGGAGAAGAAATCCACCATCTCTTGCTGCCGGGAGAATTCTTCGCGCACGCGCTCGCGCAAGAACGCCGGCGCCCACGCCTGGGTATCAGCTCCCAGCGAATAAGAAGAAAACTCGCCTACCTGCACCGTTGCGAGGTACGTGGCCATGGGGTGGCGTGTGCGGTAGTGCCACCGAGTGGTGGAACCGCCGGCCTTGCGGGAGACCAATTCGCCATTGGAAATGACGGTAAAGGGGCTATCGGCGGTGATGATGATGTCATACGTCGCCTTCTCTGAAGGCGTGTCATCGCACGGGAACCAGCTGGGCGCGCCATTGGGCTGGCTGGCCACCAAAGAGCCGGATTCGGTTTCCTCCCAGCCAATTTCGCCCCACGTGGTGCGGATGGGGCGCGGGCTGCCGCCATAGCGAATGTGCAGCTCAAACTCAGTCCCGCCAGGAATCTCGTCTGCAAAACGCAGACGCAGCTTCCCCGAAGATTGGCGGAATTTAGCCACCCGCGGCGCGTGCTTGGCGGTCACTCGCCGGGCCACCATCGCCCCGCCGAGGTCCAATGTTAAGGAGGTCAGCTCTTCCACCGCGCGCACGCTTAAAATGGCCTCACCCTGCAACAGGTTTGGCTCCACGCGGTAGTTCAAGTCCAGCGTGTAGTGGGTGACTTCAAAACCAAGGTTGAAGTCCACGCCGGTATAAGGATCAGTATGCGCACGCGAAAAGGCGGTAGGAAGCAATGTCATAATATTGCGATCCTACCGCCCGTCAGGCAAAGCCTAAATTTAGCTATTGAATGCCTTCTCGAATACTTGCCAAGAATCCTTCAGATCCTGGTTCCAGTGCGGCCACGAGTGGGTTCCGGTATTGCGGAAGTTAAAGGTGGCTGGCACGCCGGCCTGGTCAAGCTTGGCCTTGAAATTGTGGGTGCAGTAATTTACCCCGGCCTCGATGGCTCCGCCTTCAATCTGCAGGGTGGCGGATCCCTGCGCTGCCTGTAGCGGATTGTAGCCCTTGGATTGGATATAGGAGAACGTATCTTCCTCGCCGGCCAAGCCAGAACCGGAAGAAATGTATAGCTCGGTACCGCGTAGCTTCTCAGCGTTCATCATGGCGTCGTTGTAACGGTTGGTCTCGGAGCCGTACGGACCCCACATTTGATCCACGCTGCCGCCGCCGCGGTTGACCGTCAACTCTACGCCCTTGCGTTCCAGTGGGTAAGCGGTAGCGGCACAACCGGCGTAGGAGCCCACTGCATCGTAGAAGCCCTGGTTGTGCTGGGCTAGCAGCAGGGAAGAGGTGGCGGACATGGACATGCCGGCAATGGCGCGGTGGTTATCCGCGTTGATGTGCTTTTCAATGGCACCCGGCAGCTCCTTGGTAAGGAAGGTTTCCCACTTTTGCGGTCCCTGCAGGAATTCTGAATTCGGCTCAGAGATCCAGTCGGTGTAGTAGGAGAACGCACCGGCCTGCGGGACTACGACGTTCACGTCCTTTTCGTGGTAGAAATCAACGGCATCAGAAAGCTTTAGCCAGTCCATGTCTTGCTCTGCTCCGCCTGCGCCATTGAGCAGGTAAATGGTTGGGCGGTTTTCGCTCTTGGCGCGGATGACGGCTAGCGGAATCTTCCGGTCATTCATTGCCGGCGAGGTTGCCTCGAGCGTTTCAACGCGCGCGTCGTCCTTGTACTTCTTGTACCAGGACTTACCCTCGATCTCCGGGGTAGGTTCCAGCGGGGAAATCGTGGACTGTGCGGCATCGCCCGCCACCTGCTGCGGGGTGAGCTCGGCTGCGCCCGCCACGGGGGCATAAGCTAAGCCCGTGCAAACCGCAGCTGCCGCGAGGATAGAATTAAGACGCTTCATGGTGCTTCTTTCCAGTGGGGAGTGGACTCGATAACTATACTTCGGCCGCGAAAAATCGGCATGTTGAGGGAAGTATATTCAGTATTCCTACATGTAGACCTAACCATTAATACTGCCCAATAAATGCTTGCCGGTAAAGACTTTCACTGATGTGGGGGAGTAGCGGGGGTAGGCATACCTTCATTGCCTTTTCCGCTATCAATGATAAGTAACGCTGTGACAACTGAGGTTTCTATGTCATAATTTCCCAATGAAGCACAGCGTGACGTGGTTGGCGCCTGTAATAACATCAGTAGCGGCTGCGTTAGTGCTTTTAGTGTGAAAAGCTAAGCAGCGAGATTGTGTACTCGCGCCCCATCAAGAGAAAGAACAGCAATGAACCTTTTTGATTCCGCCCTCGTGTCCTTCAATGAATTCATTGGGCCATTCATCCACTCTGCAATGGATGCATATTCCACGCTGCTAGCATCCTTGGGCGTGATTTAAGTCCACGAATGCTTAAGGGCCCTGCGGAGGTGCATCTGCTGCTTGCCGATGCCCCCTTTGCAGGGCCCTTTCCTTCTCCTCACCGCCGCATGGGGTGGGGTGCCCCCAAGTGTGACCAATTACGCGACATTGAGGACAAAGTTACGTATCCTGTAGGGCGTGACTAACGAACATTATGACGTAGTAGTACTCGGTGCGGGCCCTGGCGGCTACGTTGCCGCCATCCGCGCAGCTCAGCTTGGAAAGAAAGTCGCTGTTATTGAAAAGCAGTACTGGGGCGGAGTCTGCCTCAACGTAGGCTGTATTCCCTCCAAGTCGCTGCTGAAGAATGCAGAAGTCGCCCACACCTTCAACCACGAGGCGAAGGCTTTTGGCATCTCCGGCGATGTTTCCTTTGATTTCGGTGTAGCCCACAAGCGTTCCCGCAAGGTTTCTTCGGGCATCGTCAAGGGCGTTCACTACCTGATGAAGAAGAACAAGATCACCGAGATCAACGGTCTGGGTTCCTTCAAGGACGATAAGACCATTGAGATTACTGAGGGCGATGATGAGGGTAAGACCGTTACCTTTGATGACTGCATCATCGCTACCGGTTCCGTGGTCAAGTCCCTGCCTGGAGTTGAGCTCGGCGGCAATATCGTCTCCTATGAAGAGCAGATCCTGAACGAGGAAGCACCGAAGTCCATGGTCATCGTGGGCGCCGGCGCCATCGGCATGGAGTTTGCTTACGTGCTGGCCAATTACGGTGTGGACGTTACCATCGTGGAGTTTATGGACCGCGTCCTGCCGAACGAGGACAAGGACGTATCCAAGGAGATTGCCAAGCAGTATAAGAAGCTCGGCGTTAAACTCCTGACCGGTTACAAGACCACCTCTGTGAAGGACAACGGCGACGATGTCACCGTTGAGGTGGAATCCAAGGACGGTTCCAAGCAGGACACCCTGACCGTGGATCGCGCCATGATCTCCATCGGCTTCGCCCCACGCGTTGAGGGCTTTGGCCTTGAGAACACTGGCGTTGAGCTGACTGAGCGCGGTGCCATCGACATCGATGACCGTATGCGTACCAACGTTGACCACATTTACGCCATCGGTGACGTCACCGCGAAGCTGCAGCTGGCACACGTGGCAGAGGCACAGGGCGTCGTGGCGGCAGAAACCATTGCTGATGCAGAAACCCAGCTCTTGGGTGACTACAACAACATGCCGCGCGCTACCTTCTGTAACCCGCAGGTCGCATCCTTTGGCTACACCGAAGAGGCAGCCAAGGAGAAGTTCCCGGATAAGGACATCAAGGTTGCTACCTTCCCGTTCTCCGCAAACGGTAAGGCAGCCGGCCTGAATGAGACCGCTGGCTTTGTCAAGCTTATTGCTGACGGCGAGTTCGGCGAGCTCATCGGTGGACACATGGTGGGCTCTAACGTTTCGGAGCTCTTGCCTGAGCTGACCTTGGCGCAGCGTTTCGACCTGACCACTGAGGAAATCGGCCGCAACGTACACACCCACCCGACCTTGTCTGAGGCCATGAAGGAAGCCGCCGAGGGCATCAGCGGCCACATGATCAACCTCTAAACAAGCGCCCCTATACCGCATAACGGCACCGCAGCGTTCTCCAGAAAGGAGGACCGCGGTGCCGTTTCGCTGTGTGCGGCTAAAAGCCCAGCTAGTAAGGCGCGACCGCCGAGCGGTGGATATCGATATCGATCGCCTCGTTGATGGGCGGGAAAGCGCGCTGCGAGCAGTTTTCCCGGGCGCAGGTCCGACACCCTGGACCGATGGGGGTGGCTGCGTGGAGATTGGTGAGGTCAAGGCCCTCCGCATAGACCGTGCGGTCGGCATGGCGGGCCTCGCAGCCTAAGCCAATGGCGAAGAGCTTATTAGTATCGCCATAGCGTCCTTGGTGGTGCTGCACGGCGCGGGAAATCCACAGGTAGTTGCGGCCATCGGGCATCTGCGCGAGCTGGCGCGAAATGACCCCCGGGCGGGTGAAGGTCTCGTAGATATTCCACAGTGGGCAGGTGCCGCCGTTATTGGAAAAGTGCACGCCGGTGGCGGATTGCCGCTTGGACATATTGCCTGCACGATCCACGCGCACGAAGGTAAAGGGAATGCCGCGCAGGTTATCGCGCTGTAGGGTGGAGAGCCGGGATGCGACTGTCTCATATCCCACGCCGAAGACCTGGCACAGATACTCCACGTCGTAGCCGGCGCGCTCGGCTTCGCTGTGCATCATGGCATAGGGCATGAGCGTGGCGGCGGCGAAGTAGCTGGCCAGGCCGCGTTGCGCCAGGCTGCGGGAGGCATCAGAGGTAAAGGGCTCATCGGCCACCAGCGCGGAGATCTGGTCTTGGGCCTCGAGCAGGCCGAGCTCGGCGGCCATGCGGAAGGCGCGTTGGCCCTCGCTCAGGCGCGAGGCGAGCGTGAACTGCCCGCTCTCGCGGTCAAAGCGGTGCAGCGTGCCATCCATCTGCGCCGTCAGCTCGATTTCTACGCCGTGTTCCTCGCGCAGCCGGTTTGCCAGCGCCTGCTCGGTATCGCGAATGCCGAACCCAGAAACGGCGAGTTCACCGGCAAGTTCCTCCGCGCGGTGATCCAGCCCGTCCAGGTAATTCTGACGGGCGTAGAAGAAGTCGCGCACCTCATCGTGTGGCATGGATAAGGCAGCTGCGCTTTCCGATGTCCTCCTCGTATCCGTAGCCAGCGACAGCTTATCGCGCACATTGCGATAGCGACGGTGTACATCGACAAGCGTGCGGGCAACGGTGGGGTGGTTATACACCAGCTCCGAAAGCTCCTGCAGTTCCACTGGGGAAGGGCACAGTTCCTTGTCTTGGATGACGTCCTGGATCTCTGCGAGGAGGCGGGAATCATCATCGCGGGAGAAAAACGTGGCATCGACGCCAAAGACCTCGGTAATGCGCAGGAGAACCGGCACGGTCAGCGGGCGGACGTCGTGTTCAATCTGGTTGACGTAACTGGCGGAAAGGCCGAGGGTGCCAGCTAGGGAGGCTTGGCTGAGATCGCGTTCACGGCGAAGCTGGCGAAGGCGAGAGCCCACATACGTCTTACTCATGCGCCAAAGATTACTAGTAGAAAGCGCGCGTGTGCATCTTTATGGCGAAAATTTTGTGAAGACTCTTCGCTACCTGGACACCGGGTTTGTGGGGTTTCATGCGAAAGTTTGACACATAAAGGGGTGGGTTAATCACTCGCGTAACACGGAGTGGTGAAGCTCACAGTTTGGTTCATAAATATGAAACATCTGTATTGCGTAAATGAAGGTGGCCAAGGTGACAGCGTTTTCGCATTCTTGTTCTCAGGATACCCTTACCTAAAAGATCTCACCGCCTGATCGTGCCTGCGAACCAGGAGCGAATGGCTGCTCGAAAATAACTAGTAACCAGCGGTTAAGCCCGGTTAAGGTAAGTACGACTATGGAGGTGTCATGACTTTAAGAAATCCGGACCGTGAGGCAATTGCTCACGGCCACATCACTAATGAACCAATTCGTCAGAATTCCGGAACGCCATCGTGGGTACTGAAGCTCATCATGGCCGTCACCGGTTTGCTCTTTGCGCTTTTCGTGGTCGGCCACATGGCCGGCAACCTGAAGCTGTACATGCCGGCACACAACGGTGAGCCCGCACTGGATGAGTACGGCGAGTTCCTGCGCTCGATGGGTGAACCGCTGCTGCCGCACGGCTCTGCCCTGTGGATCATCCGCATCGTGCTGATCGTGGCAATCCTTGCCCACATCTACGGTGCCTTTACCTTGGCTTCCCGCTCCAAGGCATCCCGCGGCAAGTTCAAGCGCACCAACCTGATGGGTGGCCTGGATTCCTTCGCCACCAAGTCCATGCTGGTGACCGGTGTAGTGCTGCTGCTCTTCATCATCTTCCACCTGCTGGACCTCACCTTGGGCGTACAGCCGATGGCCCCAGAGGGCTTCGTTGAAGGCTCTGTCAAGGCCAATATGATCGAAACCTTTAGCCGTTGGCCGGTCACAATCTTCTACGTGCTGGCAATGTGCTGCCTCTTCCTGCACCTGACCCACGGCATCCGCCTCGCCGCATCTGACCTGGGTATCACCGGTGCAAAATGGCGTCAGACCTTCTTGGTCTTGGCGTACATCATCCCGGCCGTTGTATGCATCGGCAACATCGTTATGCCTTTGTCCGTTGCCCTGGGCTTGGTCAGCTAAAGGAGATAGGAACCCATGACTACTACTGAACTCAAGCGTGAACACCCCAACTTCTCGCACCCAAAGTCCAGCGTTGAGGGCGTCTCCGCTGGTAATATCCTGGAATCCCAGGAACCGCACGGCGTGCCGATGAAGGATATGTGGGATCACCACGTTGACCACATGAACCTGGTCTCCCCACTGAACCGCCGCAAGTTCGAGGTCCTCGTTGTAGGTACCGGCTTGTCCGCGGGTGCTGCTGCGGCAGCCCTTGGTGAATTGGGCTACGGCGTCAAGGTCTTTACCTACCACGACTCCCCGCGCCGCGCGCACTCCATTGCTGCGCAGGGTGGTGTCAACGCCTCCCGCGCCAAGAAGGTGGATAACGACTCCGCTTACCGCCACACCAAGGACACCGTGAAGGGCGGCGACTACCGTTGCCGCGAGTCCGACTGCTGGCGCCTGGCTAACGAGTCCGTTCGCGTTATTGACCACATGAACGCCATCGGCGCCCCGTTCGCCCGTGAGTACGGCGGCACCCTGGCCACCCGTTCCTTCGGTGGTGTGCAGGTCTCCCGTACCTACTACACCCGTGGCCAAACAGGTCAGCAGCTGCAGTTGTCCACGACCTCTGCACTGTACCGTCAGATCGGCCTGGGCAATGTGGAGCTTTTTGCCCACAACGATATGCAGGACATCATCACCTACGAGGAAAACGGCAAGAAGCGCGCGGGCGGCATCGTTACCCGCAACCTGATTACCGGTGAGCTCAAGGCCTTCACGGGCCACGCCGTCATCCTGGGTACCGGTGGTTACGGCAACGTTTACCACATGTCCACCCTGGCAAAGAACTCCAACGCCAGCGCCATGATGCGTGCTTATGACAAGGGCGCTTACCTGGCTTCCCCGGCGTTCGTGCAGTTCCACCCGACGGGCCTGCCGGTCAACTCCGATTGGCAGTCCAAGACCATTTTGATGTCGGAGTCCCTGCGTAACGATGGCCGCATCTGGTCGCCCAAGGAAGAGGGCGATGACCGCGACCCCAACACCATTCCGGATGAAGAGCGCGACTACTTCTTGGAGCGCCGCTACCCGGCCTTCGGTAACTTGGTCCCCCGCGACGTTGCCTCCCGTGCAATCTCGCAGCAGATTAACAAGGGCCTGGGCGTTGGACCGCTGAAGAACTCGGTCTACCTTGACTTCCGTGACGCAATCGAGCGTCTGGGTAAGGATAAGATCCGCGAGCGTTACTCCAACCTCATTCAGATGTATGAAGAGGCCATTGGTGAGTCCGCGTACGAGACCCCAATGCGCATCGCTCCTACCTGCCACTTCACCATGGGCGGCCTGTGGACCGACTTCAACGAGATGACCTCTATTGACGGCCTCTTCGCCGCCGGTGAGTGCTCCTGGACCTACCACGGCGCTAACCGCCTGGGCGCTAACTCCCTGCTTTCGGCTTCCGTTGACGGCTGGTTCACCTTGCCGTTTACCATCCCGAACTACTTGGCTGACCACCTCAACGAGGACAAGCTGGCCGAGGATTCCGCTGAGGCACAGGAAGCCGTGCAGAAGTCCCAGGAGCGCATCGATAAGCTGATGCAGGTCCACGGCGATGACCCGCACGGTCCGTCCCACTACCACCGCCAGCTGGGTGATCTGCTGTACTTCGGCTGCGGTGTGTCCCGTAACGTCGAGGACCTGAAGGACACCATCGAGAAGATCCGCGCCCTGCGCGATGACTTCTGGAAGAACGTCCGCATCCCTGGTGAGGCGAATGACATGAACCAAGTCCTGGAATACGGCCTGCGCGTTGCCGATTACCTGGACCTGGGTGAGCTCATGTGCATCGACGCCCTTGACCGCGATGAGTCTTGCGGCGCTCACTTCCGCGAAGATCACCTTTCTGAAGAAGGCGAAGCCGAGCGTGACGATGAGAACTGGTGCTTCGTTTCCGCCTGGGAGCCGGGCGAGAACAAGAACGAGTTCATCCGCCACGCAGAACCCCTGTACTTTGACTCGATCCCGCTGATGACAAGGAACTACAAGTAATGAAATTGACACTTGAGATCTGGCGTCAAGCCGGACCCACCCAGGAAGGTAAATTCGAAACCGTCCGGGTGGATGATGCCTCCGAGCAGATGTCCATTCTGGAGCTATTGGACCACGTCAACGAAGGCTACATTGAGCGCGGCGAAGAGCCCTTCGCTTTCGCCTCTGACTGCCGCGAGGGCATCTGCGGTACCTGTGGTTTGACCGTCAACGGTCGCCCACACGGCCCTGGTCAGAACACCCCTGCCTGCCAGCAGCGCCTGTTCAACTTCAACGATGGCGACACCATCCAGCTGGAGCCCTTCCGCTCCGCTGCGTACCCCGTCATCAAGGACATGGTGGTTGACCGCTCCGCACTGGACCACGTGATGGAGCAGGGCGGTTACGTATCCATGGATGCCGGCACCGCACCGGATGCCGATACCATGCACATCAACCACGAGACCGCCGAGTACTCGCTGGACCACGCCGCCTGCATTGGTTGCGGTGCCTGCGTTGCTGCCTGCCCGAACGGTGCGGCACACCTGTTCACCGGTGCCAAGCTGGTTCACCTGTCCATGATGCCGCTGGGCAAAGAAGAGCGCGGCAGCCGTGCTCGCAACATGGTTGCTGATTTGGAATCCAACTTCGGCCACTGCTCCCTCTACGGTGAGTGCGCCGATGTCTGCCCGGCTGGCGTCCCACTGACTGCAGTATCTGCCGTTACCCGCGAACGTGCACGTGCTGCTTTCCGTGGCAAGGACGACTAAGCTAGAGTTATTCCGTAGGAATACTAGGAACGAGAGAAAGACAGAAAGACTCCGCCATGAGCGATAACACCCACGTAGTTGCTGACTACCAGAGCGAAACGTATCCGGAGTTCTCCGGCAAGATTCAGGACAACTACATCGAAGGCTACGACCCAGTATCCTTCGCAGCTCCTCACTCTTCCCTTCTCCGCACCTCCACGTGGGTCGGCATGGGCTTGATCCTGTCTTGCCTGCCAGCAGCCGGCATCCTCATCTGGGGCCTCGGCGTGTGGGACACCCCGCTGGGCACCGCAGGTGAAGGCAACTACGGCCTGACCATCGCCATCGGCGTCATTTCCCTGGTTGTGGTGGCCATCGCCGCCGCCGGCACCATTCACTATGGGCGCCGCTACTACCGCCAGTACCGCAAGGAAACCGGCCGAGTTAACTAGTATTCGCTCTTAAAGCACCTCCAGCCCCGCCTCCAACAGCATTGAGAACATGCCAGGAGGCGGGGCTGTTCCTGTTTTGACGGGGAGCATGCGCTTTCCGATGCCCCTAGCTTCCCCACACCCCGGATCCGCTCGAGCTTGAACCGGGCCCCTGTTTGGTGGACACCTGATATCTAGCCCAGTCGCGCTGGAAAGAAAGGTAATCTACTATCATGTCCAGGTACTCCGAACAGTTCAAACGCGATGCCGTGGCCCTCTATGAGAACAATGAGGACCTCTCGCTGAACA
>NZ_JBEHFY010000023.1:0-41294 GCF_040225815.1 Corynebacterium sp. KPL2895 | reverse complement strand
TCGCACCAGGTCTTTTAGGCCGATGGGTAAAAAATGAGCGTCAACGCCTAAGGATCCTCCGATGGATTAAGCGAGGCTGATCTTCGTGCGGAGAATACTCGTCTGCGTCGTGAGCTGGCAGAAGCCAAGATGGATAACGAGTTTTTGTCACAAGCGACAGCCTTCTTCGCTTTAAGGCAACGCGAGCAGAAAAGTTCGAATTGATGCAGCCAGAGCAAGGCGAACTACAGCATCAAACGCATGGCACGCCTTTTGAAGGTATCTCGGTCTGGATACTACACATGGGCCCATATACAGCAGCAACGCTTATCCGGAAAAAATGATCGTGCATCATTTTACGATGATGTTGATCGCAAGATTCATCAGATCCGAAAAAGACTCCGACGAGGTCTATGGTGCCCTGTGAATCACCGCAGAACTAGGTGAGCGCTACCAGATCAGTGTGAATCGCAAGACTGTAGCCAAGCGGATGCGCATGATGGGCATTGAAGGGATTTCACCGCGTGCTTTCGTTCCAGTGACAACGATCCAAGCCAAGCGCAAGTCCACGCTTCCTGACCTGGTCAAGCGCATGTTTGATACTGGTGAGCTCAACCGGGTGCGGATGTCAGATATTTATCTACCTGCGCACCGATGAAGGATGGTTGTACTTGTGCGTGATCCGAGACGGCCACTCCCGTCGTGTGCTGGGCTAGGCTATGAATAGCGCCCAAGATACGCGCCTAGTCAAAGGAGCACTGCGAATAGCACATGCGCTGCGCGGTGACGTTGCTGATGGTCTCGTGTTTCACGCTGACCGCGGAACGCAATGTACCAGCGAACAACTCTGGGAGGTATGCCGCAACCTAGGTGTTGCTCAGACGGTGGGGCGTACCGGGGTGTGTTTCGATAACGCGATGGCTGAGTCGTTCTGGTCGACGCTTAAAACTTAAGTTCTACGACCGGAAGCGCTGGCCACCCGCGATGCTGCGCGTCAGACTGTGGCTTACTGGATTGAAGTCGTCTACAACCGTCGACGCCGACACTGAAGCCCTCGGGATGGTCAGCCCCATCGACTTCGAGAACCACATCACCCAAACCAGAAACGAAGAAAAATCGCTGCCTAACCACTAGGTAGCTCCACTACGTGTCCACGATTTGCGGGCACGCCATCCCTTTTTTGATATTTATGGTCTATTGGCTACATTTCGTCAAAGACCCCAAAAGATCGATGTTGCATTTCTCGAAATCCAACAGTCACACCAACGCCGAAGTAGGGGAATTTTTCGCCAAATTCAAGGCGGAGAATCACTACGGGACCCCTTTACCATCGTCAAAAAGGCACACTTACGAACTCTATGAGTTTGTCGCCTGTTACAACAACGAAGGATACGGAAAAGGCTAAAGGTCTAACCCTAGTGCGAAATAAGGATTAGACCTTCAAGACCCGGCAATCGCGGATTAACACATCCATCATTACGGTTCGGGTTCACAGTGCAATCGTGCGAATGCCTGGGGGCTGGAGGGGTATTACTTACCGCCATTAAGCCCGAACAGACCACCCAGTCCATTGAGGGTGTCGACGATGCCCTTCGCCGTCTCTACGCCTTTCTTTGCGTTATCCAAGTGCTTGCCGGTAAGCTCGGCCTGCTCCTTGGGGTCTTTTTTAGTGGATTCTTTTTTGTCCAAAGAAAATTCGGAATTAACAATTCCGTTGTCGAAAGTGGTAGTTTCCTGCGCAAATGCTGCGGGAGTAACGGCAGTCATAGCTAACGCAGCTGCTGCGATTCCGAGACTGACCTTACGCTTCATCTGGGACTCCTTAAGGTTTGAATTTTAGTGAACGCAGGCTTAGAATACCCTACAATCTGTAATTTGTAAAGGATCTTCCGTGATATTAAAAAGTCACAGATCTCATCCTTGGTTTTTGAGTTATTTTCAATGCTTGCTGTTACGTGTTCTGTTTTCAGGATTCAGTGCTCACTCTGGCGATAGAAAGTGGATGTGTCGGAGGCTAGGATAGTTCTCCATGTTTGTGTGCGCAGCATGGTTTGTATGTAATTCGCAAAGGGTCCGAGCAGTCTAGAGCTAGTTGATTAGTAGCTTTTCGCCCTGCGACCTTTGTCCCCTCCTATATAGCGGCCCCATTCGATTGCAAATTACCTTCCCCTCTACTGAGTGGCGCACCTGTCTTCGATGTTATAAATCGTCAGCCAAAGAGTTTTCAAAGCTGTGAATTCATTTGGAGGGTGTCTTCGGTTACGTATAGGCCTCCCATTACGTTGTTAGCAGTTCCGCTTGAAGGAGCCCAGGATTCGTAACTCTGCCCCTGTGCAGGGGCAGGTTATGTTTGTCTGCGTTCCTTTTGCTTTTCTTTTTCAGGAGCAGTGGAACTAGTCGCTGGCTTCGGTATGGCTTATTTTCGTCCCTGTCTGATAATGATCCGGGGGGTGATGCCGCCGAAGGCAGTGACATACTCCAAACTGCTAATAGGAACCTGACCCACATCAAGTGTGTGAGGTCTCAAAGTAATGTGGATGCCAGCGTGAAGTATGTCCGACCACCAGCGATGAAAGAAGTCCCATACTCATTAAACTCGCTAGGAGGTCTGGCATGACCTACGACTATGTCATCGGCATGGATGTTGGCAAATACTTCCACCACGCCTGCGTCTTAGATATCGACGGCGCCCAGGTGCTATCTAAGCGCATCAACCAAAACGAAAAATCCCTGCGCACACTCTTTTCAACGTTCAGCGCACACGACCACAAGGTCCTTGTCGTCGTAGACCAGCCAAATAACATTGGTCGACTAACTGTCGCGGTTGCTCAAGATATCGGAATCGACGTGCGCTACCTTCCCGGCTTGGCAATGCGTCAGCTCTCACACATCCATGCCGGAAACGCCAAAACGGACATCCGAGATGCCTACATCATCGCCCACGCTGCAAAGAACCTTCCAGAATCCCTTCGCAGTGTCGACCGCATCGAAGAAGCCTTCCGCCAGTTGAAAGTCCTCAACGGTATCGACGAAGACCTAGCACGCTCCTACACCAGACTCATCAACCAGATTCGAAGCGCACTTGTTGGTTGCTACCCGCAATTCGAACAGGCCATTCGCGGCCAAATAATCCACCGCAAATGGGTCCTGCACCTACTTGCACGCTACGGCGGGCCCACCAAGATAAAACGCTTAGGCAAGGCCAAGGCAGCTGCCTTTGCTCGACGCTATAAGGCACGCAATCCCGAGCCAGTTATCGATGCCATATTCGCTGCCATTGCTGAGCAAACAGTCACCATTGCCGGTGCACACTATGCAGAAATGGGCGTAGCAATGTCAGCAAAGGACGCACTTTTAAAGCTCGAGCACCGCAAACAAATCGACAAGGAAGTCATCGAGCTCATCAACGACATCCCCCACACTCAAATCCTGCTATCCATGCCGGGAATCGGACCAAAGACGGCAGCACAAATTCTCATGACCGCAGACGACATGTCCGACTTTCCGTCAGCTGGGCACCTAGCCTCTTACGCTGGCTTATCGCCCCGAACGAATCAATCCGGAACCTCGATCATGTCGAACTCACTGAACCGAGCCGGCAATAAAAAATTAAAGAACGCCCTATGGCAATCATCTTTTGCATCCATCAGATTCCACGAGCGTTCCCGGCAATTCTATGAACGAAAGCGCAATGAAGGCAAAAGACACAACGCCGCAGTCGTAGCACTCGCCCGCAGGCGACTCAACGTCCTCTACGCCATGATGCGCAACCACGAGTATTACCACGACCCCGCCCCAGCAAAAGAAGCCGCAGCAGCTTAACCCCTAACAGTGAAACAAGCCGACTGGGCAAAATCCCAGTCGGCTACCAGTCGCGCGCAAAAACAACACACCTAAAAATCCCGAGTTGAGGATCCACCCCGTCAACCCCACCCGCGAGACTGCTTGAGTTCAGAGGGTCGTTGCAACACTTTCCCTTAGGAGGGTGTTGTTGTGCCTGGGGTTGTTGGCCCGTTTCATTCGTTGTCTGAGTCGGATCGTCGTGGCTTGGTGTCCATGGTTGGCAGTGGGCGTAGCGTTCGCTCGGCTGCTGGTGAGCTTGGCTGTCATTACGTGCATGCTTTGAATTTTTGTCATGCTCATGGAGTGCCAGTCGTGCATAAAGCCAAACGAGTTGATCGCCGCGGTAGCCAGGCTTTACAGCTTGTAGAACTAGTTAAAGGCGGACTTTCGGTGCACCAAGCCGCCAAAACGTGTGGGGTGCATCCCACCGCTGCGTATGCCGTTGCTACAGAAGCCGAGTGTCATATCCGGCTATCGAGGTATGCCCGGAAAGTCCGCCAAACACAGTTAAGGGTGGAATACTTACGCCTTCGGTTGGCGAGCTTGCCTGTTGGTGATGCTGGGGCTGGGGTAGGAATTGATCGTCGATTGTCTTTAGACTTCGAAAAAGGACTCATCAAATCCGGAGGACCGCGTAAAGAGTTCATACCCGTCGGCGAGGACGCGACCACGTATAAAAGACTCATGAAAGCGCTGCGCCAACGCCATGACGTCATCGAATCTGGACGGCTTTGTGCCCCTGCCTTGCCTGGCGGTGTGGATCCGTATAAACGCATCAGTGATCGCTATATTTGCTTTGAAGAACGCGTTATTATCGCCGACCTTCTTCGTGAGCATGTGCCGCTGCGGGAAATCGGGCGCTGTTTAGGGCGAAGTGCCTCGTCAATTCAGCGTGAAGTACGCAGAAACCACAGCGCCCAAGGCCCGTATCGTGCAGAAACCGCCCAGTTATAAGGCCTGTGCGCGGAGATTGCGGCCGAAAATACCGAAACTGCTGGCCAACAAAAGGTTATGGGACTATGTATGCGCACAATTGCGGGCACAATGGTCACCGGAGGAGATTTCCAATCGCCTGCCCATCGACTACCCCACTGATAAGGACATGCGCATTAGTCACGAAACGATTTATGATGCCTTTTATCTACAGTCCAAAGGAAGACTCAAAGACCTTGGCTTGGACTTGCCTACCGGCAGAAAGAAACGCAAGAAACGCCACACACGCACCACCACACCGGCCCAGCAACGCTTCGTTGACGACATGATCCTCATCGACGACCGGCCAGAAGAGGTTACTGAACGTATTTTGCCAGGCCACTGGGAAGGCGACCTCATCCTTGGTAAAAATAACCAATCCGCGGTGATCACATTAGTAGAACGCGTCAGCCGATTTGTTGTCCTTGGCCACCTGGCAGGCAGGCACACCAGCAAAGAAGTATTCACAGCCCTGCACAAGGCTGTTACTGGAATCGATAAAGCACTCTGGTCATCAATTACCTGGGACCAAGGAAGCGAAATGGCAGGCCATAAATCCTTTACCATGGCCACTGACATTCCCATCTACTTCTGCCATCCAGGATCACCGTGGGAACGCGGCAGCAACGAAAACACCAACGGCAGGCTCAGGAGAAACCTTCCCAAAAACAGCGACCTGTCCATCTACAGCGCCGAGGACCTAGAGATGATCGCCAACATTCACAACCACAAACCACGCAAAGCACTCAACTGGCGCACCCCAGCCGAAGTAATGACCAACGCCCTGACACAAACCGGTAGTATCACACCAAAGTAACCATCATCGTTGCAACGACCCCTAGAATCCAAGCTGACAAACTACATAGGAACACCCCCCTGCTACTTGACCCCAGTTTTGTTCTCATCTCTGAAAAAGAGAAAAATACGTCCAGCTCACACTGAACCGGACGTATTTTTAACAAGCCAGCACTGATTTCATCTCCTGCGGATTCCGTCTACTGAAACTTGACCTATCTTTAATATCGTCAGTGAAAGCAGAAGAAGTGCTTATGCCTTCATTCAAGCTTCACGCATCCGCAAATCCCCATATCGGTGCGACTTAAAGCAAGCTACCGAGTGCGCTGAGATCGAGATCGGAAGAGTTGAAATCGTTCAAGAAGTCAGGAGAAACATCCCCGTTGAACAGGTCGAAATCAGAGGACCCAAGATCGTTCAACAATTCGGAAGAGCCTGCATCGTTGAAGAACTCAGAAGAGCCGTTACCATTGAACTGCTCGGAGGAGCCAAGATTTTCAAAAGAGGAACCGCCAATTTCAAGACTGATGTTTTCCGGATAGGTGGGAGAAGACAGTGGCGGGACTTCTGGGAAATTAATCTCAGGTAGCTTTATATCGGGAAAGTTTCCGCCAGAGACTTCTACCAACAAGTCTTTTATCGGGCCAGAAACGATTTCATTAATCTGGAGCAACAGATCCACTTCAAATCCTTTTCAATCGCTGAAATTGTACTGATGAGACTGAGTGTGGCCAAGTAATGTCGAACAACATGAACAACATGGACACGCTGCGGTCAGTATAGGCTAACTTTGTAACTTTATGGGAATAACTTCTCTCGATTGACCACAAATAGGGGTGTCGTTGTTAAGCTCATCGCCCGTGTAAGTGGAGTGTCTACCAGTAGTTTTCCTGTAGCGGAGTTTCAATCTAGCCTCCGCCCGGAAAGTGGATTCTACAGAGGGTTGTTGTGCTCTTTTAGTCAATAATGTGGAAGTAATTTCTTCGAAACTCGAAGTGCACTAGGTATTGATCCGTTTGAGTAGATGGGAAGTGGCTAAGGGTTGTGCGTAGGTTTCCAACCTGTAAAAGGAGATAAGCCAGAATGACTAGTGCAGCATGATGTGGTCGACGCTGATAATGCCACAATCAATGCGATCGAATCGACACTTGAGCCTAACCTCCGGAGGTGCCCACTTTCCGAGGTTAGGCCAAGCATCACAACGCTGTGCTCGTCGCACTCGCTCGCCGACAACTCAACGTCTTCTTTGCCATGACGCGACATCACAAGCATTACCCTGACCCCGCCTCAGTTAAAGAAGCCGCAGCAGCCTACCCCCATAACCGCGAAACAAGCCGACTGGGCAAAATCCCAGTCGGCTACTAGGCGCACATAAAACGACACTAAGTCAGAGATCCGTCCCTGGCCGCCCCTACCGGCGAAATTTGGGAACTAAGTAGGGGCATCCCGCGTACGTTCAGTATACTCTGAGGCCCACAGCTTTCGCCAGACTCAGGCGCATATAAGAGCGGGAGCTCAGTATGCGCCAGGCGTTGTGCAGGGCTCTTAGAAGCCCATGCCGCCCATGGCGTCAGCGTCGGGCATAGCGTTGTTGGAGCCGGCAGGCTCTGGCTTATCAGCCACAACAGCCTCGGTGGTCAGGAACAGTGCCGCAATGGACGCAGCGTTCTGCAGTGCAGAGCGGGTGACCTTAACCGGGTCATTGATGCCGGATTCCATGAGGTTGACGTACTCACCGGTAGCGGCATTCAGGCCCTCGCCAGCAGGCAGGCCAGAGACCTTATCTGCAACGACGCCAGGCTCCAGGCCAGCGTTGTGAGCGATCTGCTTCAGCGGTGCAGACAGTGCCTCGCGGACGATATTTACACCGGTGGCTTCATCGCCTTCGGCCTCGATGGAATCAAGGACGGAAGCGGCCTGCAGCAGGGCAACGCCACCGCCGGCCACGATGCCTTCTTCCACGGCTGCCTTGGCGTTGCGGACAGCGTCTTCGATGCGGTGCTTGCGCTCCTTGAGCTCAACCTCGGTGGCGGCACCGACCTTGAGCACGGCCACGCCGCCGGAGAGCTTAGCCAGGCGCTCCTGCAGCTTCTCGCGGTCGTAATCAGAATCGGAGTTCTCAATCTCGGCGCGGATCTGCTTGATGCGGCCATCGATCTGCTCCTGGGTGCCAGCCCCCTGGACAATGGTGGTCTCATCCTTGGTGACAACGACCTTGCGTGCCTGGCCCAGGTACTCGAGCTCGGCGGTCTCGAGGGAGAGGCCAACCTCTTCGGAGATGACCTGGCCGCCGGTCAGGATGGCCATGTCCTGCAGGGTTGCCTTGCGGCGGTCACCGAAGCCCGGAGCCTTCACGGCAACGGACTTGAAGGTGCCGCGGATCTTGTTCACCACGAGGGTGGACAGGGCTTCGCCCTCAACGTCCTCAGCAATGATCAGCAGCGGCTTGCCGGACTGCATGACCTTTTCCAGCAGCGGGACGAGATCCTTGATATTGGAGATCTTGGAGGAAACCAGCAAGATGTACGGATCCTCCAGGACTGCCTCCTGGCGCTCCATATCGGTAGCGAAGTAGCCGGAGATGTAGCCCTTATCAAAGCGCATACCCTCAGTAACCTCGAGGTCTACGCCAAAGGTATTGGACTCTTCCACAGTGATAACGGAGTCCTTGTTTACGGAACCGTTGCCCACGGTGTACATAGCCTCGGCGATCTTCTCACCGATTGCCGGGTCTGCGGCGGAAATGCCAGCGGTGGTAGCGATCTGCTCCTGGGTTTCTACTTCCTTTGCGGAAGACAGCAGGGAGTCCACAACCTTCTTGGTCGCGGTCTCGATGCCGCGCTTAATGCCCATTGGGTTGGAACCAGCGGCTACGTTGCGCAGGCCTTCGCGGACGAGTGCCTGTGCCAGAACGGTTGCGGTGGTGGTGCCGTCGCCGGCGACGTCATCGGTCTTCTTAGCAACTTCCTTGACCAGCTCGGCGCCGATCTTTTCGTAAGCATCCTCGAGCTCGATTTCGCGAGCGATGGAAACGCCGTCATTAGTAATGGTCGGTGCGCCCCAGGACTTTTCTAGGACGACGTTGCGGCCCTTGGGCCCGAGGGTGACCTTGACTGCGTCAGCCAGAGTATTCAGGCCGCGCTCAAGGCCGCGGCGGGCCTCTTCATCAAAAGCGATAATCTTTGCCATAGTGTTTGTGCTCCTTGGATTTATTGAGGACGACACTCACGTCTTTCTCGCTGCGGACGCCCGCGACGGCATGGCTGGTGAGTGTGGACCAACCTCAACCACAACGATGGATATTTATCTAGCACTCATCCTGTCCGAGTGCTAACGCCCATTCTGGCACTCTCCTACCCCTACTGCAAGAAACAACGCGCTTGCCTGTAGCGATCTTTTGCCCGCCGCACACCGCTGTAGCACTTCCCCTCGGAAGGATGGCGGCGACGGAAGGTGGCGCGGTGGGGAAGGTGGGGGCATCGGCAAGCGCGGGCAGGAATGCATAGGAATTGTCGTGCGGATCTGTATTGCAGCCCAAGCGCTCAAGGTACCTTGGATTGCATGACAGATATGATTGACAGCATACGTAGCGACCGCGACACCATCTTCCGCCAGCTCAGCGAGCTCGTGGCATTCAACTCCGTGCACAATGAGCCGGGCTTGGAAGACCAAGCCCAGGGCGCAAGCCAGTGGGTGAAGGCCGCGCTTGAAGAAGCCGGGGCAACGGTAGAAACCATCACTACCGCGGATGGCTCCACCGCGATTTTGGGCGAGCGCAAGGGCGAGGAAGGCGCCAAGACCGTCCTGTTGTACTCGCACTACGATGTCGTGCCCGCAGGAGACCGCGCGGCCTGGGAATCCGATCCGTTCACCCTGACCGAGCGCGCCGATGCCGAGGGCACCACCCGCTGGTACGGCCGCGGCGCCGCGGACTGCAAGGGCAATGTGGCCATGCACCTAGCGGCCCTGCGCGCACTGGAAGCCAATGGCGGTACCAAGGTGAACCTGAAGTACCTCATCGAAGGCTCTGAAGAGCGCGGTGGCGAGGGCCTGTCCCAGCTCATCAAGGACCGCCCGGAGCTTTTCGCTGCCGATGCCATCCTGATTGCAGATGCCGGCAATGCCGCGGTGGGCCAGCCCACCTTGACCACCTCCCTGCGCGGCGGCGCGCAGATTGAGGTCGAGGTCAATACCCTGGCCGCGCCCGTACACTCCGGCCAATTCGGCGGCGCGGCCCCAGACGCAGTGAAGGCGCTGATGCGCACGCTGGATTCGCTCACAGATGAATATGGCCGCACCACCATCGATGGCGTGGATACCAGCGCCCACTGGCAGGGCCAGGACTACCCGGCCGAGGCCTTCCGCGGCGATGCGCAGCTGCTCGAGGGCACCGAGATCATGGGCTCCAAGGATCCGGAGGGCGCTACCCCGGTGGCAGATATGGTGTGGTCCCGCCCGGCCATTTCCGTGACCGGCTTTACCTCTACCCCAGTGGCTGAGGCCGTCAACGCCGTTCCTGCTACCGCGGCCGCCAAGCTGAACCTGCGCGTTCCAGCCGGAACCGATGCCCGCGCCATTGGCGAGGCCGTGTGCGAGCACGTGAAAAACCACACGCCGTGGGGTGCGCACGTCAAGGCGGAGGTCGTGGAGGCCAATGCTGGTTTTTCCACCGACCCGGAAAAACCCGCCGCGGCACTTTTGGGCCAGTGCCTATCCGAGGCTTATGGCAAGGACACCGCAGCACAGGGCATGGGCGGTTCCATCCCGCTGACCACCGAGCTGCAGGAAGCACACCCCAACGCGGAAATCGCGCTCTACGGCGTGGAGGAGCCCAAGTGCACCATCCACTCCGCCAATGAGTCCGTCGATCCCACCGAGATCGAGCACGTCGCCGCTGCGGAGGCGCTTTTCTTGCAGCGTTACGCATAGAAAAAGAGCGCAACGGGTGGCATATAATACTGTGCGCTAAAAATAATCTTTCGATGTTGTGGAAAAACCGGTAAACTTTCGACGAGTTGACCCCGTTTCCGGCCACGCTGCTTGCACAAGTGGGACAGTTCGTACTCGGCCGAGTACGAACTGTCTTGGTGTGTATATGCTCCCGGTGCATATCGTCACGCCCCGCGGCAACGAGGGTCTGAGAACTTGACACAACCTAAGGAGCGCAGATTCCAACGTGCTAATACTTCTGGGTGCCCTCATCGTTGCCACCGTGGTTGCACCGCTGCTCATTATGAATGTGGGCCGCCCAGCCTTTGGTTTATTGGCAATAGTTCCCGGTGTCGGTTTCGTGTGGACCCTCGCGCACTTTGCCCGAGGTACCTTCCGCGACGGCGGCGCGCTGAATTACACCATCGAGTGGATGCCGGCCGCGCACCTCGCCGTGGATCTGCGCATGGATGCCCTGGGCGGGCTCTTTAGCCTCATCATCTTAGGCATGGGCGCATTGGTCCTACTGTATTGCTGGGGCTATTTCGATTCCACGCGCCGCCGGCTTGCCATGTTCGCTAGCCAGATGGTGGGCTTTGCCACCGCCATGTTTGGGCTTGTGACCTCCGATAGCCTGCTGCTCATGTACGTCTTCTGGGAGATCACCTCCCTCTTGTCGTACCTATTGGTCAGCTACTATGCCGAGCGCGCCTCTTCGCGCCGCGCCGCACAGCAGGCCCTGATGGTCACCGTCATGGGTGGCCTGTCCATGCTGATGGGCATCTGCCTGCTCGGCCGGCAGACTGGGGCGTGGACGTTTAGCGAAATCAGCGCCTACGATCACTTCCCCCAAACGCCGTACGTCACCGTCGCCATCGTGCTCATCCTGGTCGGGGCACTCACCAAATCCGCTATCGTGCCGGCACACTTCTGGCTGCCGGGTGCGATGGCAGCGCCAACCCCGGTCTCGGCATACCTGCACTCCGCGGCCATGGTTAAGGCCGGAATTTACCTGGTCGCGCGCCTGGCACCGGATATGTACGAGGTGGCCACCTGGCACCTCGTGGTCATTTCCTTAGGCGTATTTACCATGCTGCTCGGCGGCTGGATGGCGCTAAAACAAAAGGACCTCAAGCTGATTTTGGCTTATGGCACGGTTTCCCAGCTGGGCTTTATTACCTCCATCGTGGCGGTTGGCTCCCGGGAAGCCATGCAGGCGGGCCTGGCGCTCACCTTTGCCCACTCACTCTTTAAGGCTGCACTCTTTATGGTGGTTGGTGCCATCGATCACTGCTCGGGCACGCGCGATATTACAAAGCTATCCGGCCTCGGGCGCAGGCAGCCCTTCCTCTATGGCATCGCAGTTATCTCCGCCCTGTCCATGGCGGGTGTTCCCCCACTCTTTGGCTTCGTGTCCAAGGAAGCCGTGCTGGAATCCACCATGCACGAAGAGCTGCTCATTGGTATGCCGCGCAATATGATCCTGGTGGCTTATGTGGCAGGCTCCATCCTCACCATGGCCTATGCCCTGCGCTTTTTGTGGGGCGCCTTTGCCACCAAGAACCTCCCGGACGATAAAGACGGCGTCTCTAAGGCTGTGGCCACGATGCACAAGGTCAATGTGGGCCTGTGGCTCGCCCCGGCCGTGCTCACCGCGCTGACCATCGTGCTCGGCATCGCGCCGCAGGCGCTCTCGGCGGCCATCGATCAGCACCTCGATTCCACCTTTGGGACAGGTGACTACCACGGCCTGGCCCTCTGGCACGGATGGTCGGTGACCTTGGGCGTATCCGCCATCATCATCGTGGCCGGAATCATCGTCCACTGGCGCCGCCAGGTACTCGAGCAATGGCAGTTTGCGTACCCCGCGCTTGGTGATGCCGACGCTGTCTACGACAAGGTCATCTCCACCCTGCGCAAGCTCTCCCTGCGCACCACGGCCGTTACCCAGCGCGGTTCGCTGCAGCTCAACCTGACCGTTATCTTCGCCACCGTGATGGTGCTGCCGCTGACGATGCTGATTACCGGTGATCTCACGGATATCCGCATGGTGGTTGCAGAAAACCCCTGGCAGGTCGTCGCCGCCATCATCATGATGGTGGCCGCCATCGCCGCCACGGTCACCGATAACCGCCTCTCTGCCGTCATCATCGTCGGCATTACCGGCTATTCCTTATCCTTCGTCTTTGCCATCCACGGTGCCCCGGACTTGGCGCTAACCCAGCTGCTGACAGAAACCATCATCATGGTGCTATTCATGCTGGTGCTGCGCCGCATTCCGGCCTCTACCGAGTGGAAGCAGGACCCGAAGATGGGCCGCCTGCGCGCGTGGCTATCCGTCGGCACCGGCCTGACCGTCACCATCGTGGCGATGTTCGCCATCAACGCGCGGTCTGCCGAACCCATCTCGCAGTACATGCCGGAGCTGGCCAAGGAGATTGGCCACGGCGCCAATGCCGTCAACGTCTTGCTGGTGGACCTGCGCGCCTGGGATACCTTTGGGGAGATCACGGTCATTATCATCGCCGCGCTCGGTGTAGCTTCCCTGATTTACCGCACCCAATCCTTCTCCAGGGACAGCCGCCGGCCCACCCTGCAGGTCACGGGTCGCCGCTGGCTGGCCGCGGGCTCGGAATCGGAGCAGGCGCTCAACCGCTCGCTGATGATCGATGTCTCCACCCGCGTGCTCTTCCCCTCCATGATGGCGCTGTCGTTCTACTTCTTCTTCGCCGGGCACAATGCGCCAGGCGGCGGTTTCGCCGGTGGCCTTGTGGCCGCTCTCGCGCTCATCCTGCGCTACCTGGCCGGTGGCCGCGCGGAGCTCGATGAGGCCCTGCCCATCGATGCCGGGCGCACCATGGGCGCTGGCCTCTCCTTCTCCGCCCTGGCGGTGGTGGTGCCGATGTTCTTTGGCTACCCGCCATTTACCAGCGGATATACCTCACCCGAGATCCCGCTTATCGGCGCGGTCTCGCTGCCTTCGGCGCTGGTCTTTGACTTGGGCGTCTACCTCATCGTCGTGGGGCTAACGCTCTACGTGCTCAGCTCGCTCGGCGCCAAGCTGGATGAGGAAGAAGAGATGCGTAAGCAACGCGCTCGCGACCGCGCCCGTTCCCTGGCGCGGAAGAACCGGGAGCGCAGCACCAAGCAAAAGGCCCAGCGGGCGCAAAAACAAGAGAAGAAAAAAGAAAAGATACCAGCCGCAACGAGCTCTTCCGGCACAGGTTCCGGGGACAACGCAGGAAAGGAGAAATAAATGCAAGCCAACCTCTTCCTCCTGCTCGCCGCCGGAGTAATGGTTTCTGCGGGCATCTACCTTTTGCTCGACCGAGCCATGACCAAGATGCTGCTCGGGCTGCTCTTGCTGGGCAATGGCGCCAACCTCTTCATGCTGCAGGCCGGCGGCCCTGCGGGTTCACCGCCCATCGATGGCCGCGAGGCCGAGCCTTATGGCAGCGATATTGCGGATCCTCTCACCCAAGCGATGATCCTTACCGCCATCGTCATTTCCATGGCACTGACGGCCTTCATCCTTACCTTGGCCTACCGCCAGTACCGCTACCGCACCGCCGACGTCATTGAAGATGACGCCGAAGATACCGCGATTGCCGCCAAGGCCTCCAAGCCCGGCAATGCCGCGGCGAGCGCAGACCACGATGCCTCCAATGACCCCGCCACCGGGCGCGCCACCAAGGAAGGCGATAATTTCGGCCCCGAATCCTTCGAGGAGCCGGTGAAGGGAGCCGAAGATGACTGAGCCATTCCACCAAGCTGCCGAAACGATGTACCCGTACGTCGGTGTGCTTATCCCGCTGCCCATTATCATCCCGGCCGTGGCCGCAGCGCTCTCGCTGCTGTTTGCCCGCATGCCTAATGTGCAGCGCCAGATCGCCTTTTTCTCCCTGCTGATTACGGCTGCGGTGAACGCGAGCCTGATCATAATAGTGGATTTCCATGGCATACAGACGCTGCAAATAGGCGGCTGGGACGCTCCCGTGGGCATCACGTTAGTGGCGGACCGGCTCTCCACGATGATCCTCTTTACCTCGTCTGTGGTGCTGTTCTCCGTCATCTGGTACGCCATTTCCCAGGGTGTGCGCGATGGCACCAAGGATGAACCCGTCGCGGTCTTTTTGCCCACCTACATGTTGCTGACCATGGGCGTGAATATCTCCTTTTTGGCCGGCGACCTATTTAACCTGTACGTCGGCTTCGAGGTCTTCCTCGTGGCTTCGTACGTGCTGTTGACCTTGGGGGCATCGGCAGGCCGCGTGCGCGCCGGCGTGGGTTATGTGATGGTCTCGATGGCCTCATCCATGATCTTCTTGCTGGCCCTGGCATATGTCTATGCCTCCGTCGGCACCATGAACATGGCCCAGATTGGCCAACGCATGCAGGACATCCCGGAGGGCACCCGCACCGCCATCTTCGCCACCTTGCTCGTGGCCTTTGGCATTAAGGCAGCAGTGGTGCCGCTGGCCGCGTGGCTGCCAGACTCCTACCCCACCGCGCCCTCGCTGGTCACGGCCGTGTTCGCCGGTCTGCTGACCAAGGTCGGTGTGTATGCGATCATCCGCGCGCGCACGTCCATTTTTACCTATGGTGGGCTCGATACCGTGCTGATGTGGGTGGCGCTGGCCACCATGCTGGTGGGCATCTTGGGCGCCATCGCGCAGACCGATATTAAGCGTTTGCTCTCCTTTACGCTGGTCAGCCACATCGGCTATATGATTTTCGGCGTCTCTTTGGGCACCGCCCAGGGGCTATCCGGCGCTATTTTCTACGCCATCCACCACATTTTGGTGCAGACCGCGCTCTTCTTGGTCGTCGGCCTTATCGAGCGCCAAGCAGGTACATCCTCGCTGCGGCGCCTGGGCTCGCTAATGTATTCCGCCCCGCTTATCGCCGTGCTGTATTTCATCCCGGCCATCAACCTGGGTGGTGTGCCGCCGTTCTCTGGCTTCCTGGGCAAGATCATCCTCATTCAGGCAGGTGCCAATGAGGGCTCCTGGCTGGCGTGGGTGCTCATCGGCGGCGCGCTGGTGACCTCGCTGCTGACGCTCTACGTCATGATGCTGGTCTGGGCCAAGGGCTTCCAGCGCGACCGCGCTGATGCCCCCGAAGGCAATGTCGCCCTAGCCCGCCCGGCCCCACTTTCTGATATCACCGATGAGGTCGAATTTTCCTCCCGCCAGGATGTCGGCCGCGTGCCGTTCGGCATGGTGGGTGCCACGGCGCTGCTGGTCATTGCCTCGACCTCGATTACCTTCCTGGCCGGCCCGATTTCCGGTGTCACCTCCCGCGCGGCCGAATCCGCACAGGATACCTCCATTTATCAGTACGCCGTACTGGGAGAAAATGCAGATAACCCCACCCGGCACCTTGACCAGAAGGACCGCTACGAAGGCGGCGCGGACTCGTACAAGGAGCGCAGCCACCTGCTGCCAGACCCCGGGCCGGCGCACGATCCGGAATCCGGCGACAAGGAGAAGCCAAGCTCGGACGCACCGGCGAAATCGGAGGCACCAGAAAGCCCTACCCCAGTAAAGAAGGAGGCCCGCGATGACTAAGAGCCGCTTTGCCGGTGTGCGCTACCGATTCCGGCCGTGGTTTACCGTCTGGATCACGGTCATGTGGTGCATGCTCATGGGTGAAATCACGGTGGGCAATGTCGTCGGCGGCCTCCTCGTCGCCCTGGTCATCGTCTTCGCCCTGCCGCTGCCGGCGATGCCGATTGCCGGCGTCGAGGTCGCGTGGGGCAAATTCCTGCGATACATGCTGCGCTGGTTCTGGGAGCTGTTTTATGCCTCCCTCAAGGTGGGCTGGCTGGCCTCCCGGCCGCAGCCGCTGCCTAAAACCGCCATCCTGGAATTGCCGATGCGCCTGGAAAATGAGTTCATTCTCTCCCTTGCGGTGACCCTGTACAACCTGCAGCCGGGTGGAACGGTGACAGACATTGACATCGCCAATCGCATGATCACCATCCACATCCTGGATGCTCGGGATGAGGCGCAGATCCAGCGCGAAATCGATGCCGTGTCCCGTCTAGAATCTTCCATGATCGAGATCTTTGAAAGGAGCCACCCATAATGGATCCGCAGATCTATCACGCCATCCTGCTGGTTCCCGCATTCCTGCTATGGGTCTCCGTATTAATCACCGTCTGGCGCATCATCACCGGGCCCAACTCCCTCGACCGGCTAGTGGGAATGGACGGTTTTACCGCGATGTTCCAATGCGCCCTGGCGACCTATATGTGCTGGTCGCTCGATACCTCCGTGGTCTCGGCCATGCTGGTCATCGCGCTGCTCGGCTTCATCTCCACCGTGTCTGTTACCAGGTTTAGGAAGAGGGATAACCAATGAGTTGGTCTCTAATCGCAGATATCCTCTCGCTCACCCTCGTCATCAGCGGCAGCCTGCTCATCCTCGCCGCCGCCATTGGCTTGGCGCGCTTTAAGGACACCATGTCCCGCGTCCACGCCGTGAGCAAGCCGCAGACCACCGGTCTTATCCTCACCATCATGGGTGCGTTCATCCGTATTACTGGCGCGGAATCTTTCAGCATGGCCGAGCGTGGTGATTTGGGTATGCTTATTTTGCTGGTACTGTTTGCGATGTTTACCAGCCCGGTAACCGCGCAGCGCACCTCACGCATTGCACGCCGTGAAGGCCTGTATGGTTCCGAGGAATCGATGTCGCGCAATGACCGCCCCGCCGGCCGTTCGCTGCGCCGCAAATAGGAGGCACCTTTAACCGTGAAAAAGCTCTACGGACTGCCTACTCTGGCCGCCCTTTTGATTGCCTTCTTTATTTTCAGCATCTCCCGCTATAGCAAATACGACGGCCCCAATGCCTTCATCTGGCGCGTGCCACTGGATTTGAAGATTTACTGGCTCGCCGGCGGCGAGGTGGCTGACGGCGCCAATCTTTATGACAACGCCTATATTGGCGATCTTCCTTTTACCTACCCTCCCTTTGCCGGCACGCTGTTCAAGTGGATTTCCGCGCTTGCCGATGACCCCCTTATCATCCTCTGGCAAGGCGGCACCATCCTTGCCTTATTGGCCGTCATCCTCATGGTCTTCCACGAGCGCGGCCTTAAACTTTCGCCGTTGACCTGGGTGGTTGCCATTCTGCTGGTGCTGTGCGCCCCGGCCGTAGAGCCGATGTACGGCACCTTGTTCTACGGCCAGATCAACGTCTTTTTGATGTTCTTGGTTGCCCTCGACGTCATTCCAAAGAAGTGGGCACTGCCAGGAATTGGCATCGGCCTCGCCGCAGGCTTGAAGCTCACCCCAGCCTTTATGGGCTTAGTGCTCCTTTTCCAGAGGCGCTGGTGGCAGGCGGTTATCTCCGTCCTTACCTTCGCGGTGACCGTTGCGATTGGTTTCGTCACCATTCCGGATGCCGGGGTGTTCTGGACCGATGCCATCTTTAATTCCTCGCGCGTGGGTGAACACACCAACCCTGGTGCGCAATCCATTCGCTCAGTCATGGTGCGCGCCTGGGGCATCGACGGCGGCTGGATGTGGCTCGCCGCTGTCGCGGTCGTCTTCGTCTTGACCTGCCTGGCCCTGCGCACCGCGATGAAGCACAAGAATAACTCCGCCGCCGTGTCCATTGCCGGCATTAGCGCATGCTTGGTCTCGCCCTTTTCCTGGTACCACCACTGGGTCTGGATCTTCCCGCTGGCTATCGTGGTTCTCATCTCCGTCAACCAGGCACTGGGCAAGCGTTTGCGCGGTGTTATCGGCGCGCAAGTAGCAGCACTCATTTCCTTCGCGGCCATGTGCGTGGTGCTCCTGCCCTTTGTCTCCGCAGCTTTTTGGCTCGAAGCCTCCAACCGCTCTCTGAACCATGTGGACTTCCAGCCTTGGGCTCTGCTCTTTTTCACCGGCTCCGGCATCCTCTACATCGCCTTTTATGCGCTGTGGGGATTTATCCCCGGCACCCAACCCAGCGAGGAAGACGCTCCCAGCGGACGGCACGCGGCACAGAACGCTACCCAACCACAGCACCACGTCCAGCCCCAGCACGCCCAGCAGGAGCATGCTCAGCCGCAGCACACTCAGACAGCCGGTGCTGCCGCACGGGGTTCTGCCACTACCGACGAAACCGCACAGTTCCCGGTATTTAACCCTGAGACCCGCGAGTTTCCGTCCACCGAGGGCTATACCGATATTCCGGCTCCCCCGTCCTACGGTGGCCGCCACGCACTCGATAACGACTAGCGGCACGCCGCCGCGGGCTGCAGCAGCCATCTCCGCGCCGCCGCGTCGGCCGCGCCCAGCTACTTCCAGTGCGGCTCTAGGCGTGCGATCACTGAGTGCGCAGGCCCAGTCGGCGATCGGTTAGCTAATTAGCGCACCGGCCGGTAGGTGTGAAGCTCGCGGCAGGTTTCTTCGACGACGTCGCGCCAGCTGCCGGTTTCTTGGAAGAGGCGGCGTTGGCGTTCGTATCCGGCGCCGCCTTCGATGATTTCATGCACCAAGGCCAGCTCCTCCGCACAGCCTAACTCGCGGGCTAAGGGCGTTAGTTCTTCTACCATCTGGGCCAATTCATCTTTGACCCAGGCCTCGTCCGTATCGCGCGAGGTAATAACGAGGGCATCCATGCCGTAGCGCGCACCGCGCCACTTATTTTCCGCCACGTGCCACGGCTGCAAGACGGGTAACTCCTCGCCGGCATCAATCATGCGGTCATAGTGCACGACCAAGCAGTGCGTTAGCGCGACGACTGCGGATAGCTCCCGCAGGTTCGAGGTGGCATCGGATACGCGGACCTCTACGGTGCCCCACTTCGAGGCCGGGCGGATATCAAAGTGCATCGAGCCGGTGTGATTGATGACCCCGGAAATCGCCTGATCCCGCATATAGGACTGCCACTCGTCCCACGTGAAGAACTGGTAGGGCATGCCTGCGGTAGGCAGCTGTTGATAGAGCATCGTGCGATTGGAGGCGTAGCCCGTGTCCAATCCTTCCCACCCCGGCGAGCACGCAGAAATGGCCAAGAGGTGGGGGTACTTCGTCATCAACGCATTGATGATGGGCCAGACGCGGTCCTCGTGGCTGATGCCCACGTGGACGTGGGTACCCCAGAGCAGCATCTGCTTTCCCCAATACTGGGTGCGGGCGATGATCTCTTGATAGCTGGGTTTATCTGAAAGCGGGTTTTCCCGGAAATCCGTAAACGGGTGCCCGCCAGAGGCCCACACATCGATGCCGAGCTTGGCCGCGGCTTCTTCCACGGCGGCCAGCGAAGTTCCTAGCTCCATAATGGCTTCCGGCACCGTGGAGCAAATGCCCGTGACTAGTTCCACCGTATTCTGGAGGAATTCTTTTTCCACGTGAATATCGGGGTGGGCGGCAGTAGCGAGATCAATGAGCTCAGCACCACGCGGGACGAGATCGCGCGAGTCGCGGTCCACGAGCGCGACTTCCCATTCCACCCCGAGCGTGGGCTCGGGGGAACGGGCGAATACTTCTGCCGGAATCTTCACCTGTCCAGCTTAACGGGTAGGCGGTAATATTCCATGAATTTTATTTAGGCCTGTGGGACTGCGAGGGCGACCACGACGGCTCCGTCCTCGGTGGCTTCCTTGGGCAGGTCCCTATTCATAGGCTTGACTTCTGCCTGGTAGCGCGCGGCAACTTCCCTGGCCAGGGACTCTGCGGAGGCATCGCCTTCTGGATAGAAGACGGTGGTCTTGGGCACGGTCAACACGTCGCCTGGCAGGTTGCCCACATAGCCCACCTTGAAGCCACCGTCCTTCAACACATCTGCTTCGTTTTTGGCCTTATCGGATTCACCGGAGTTATTGAGCACGCTGACCTTAATGTCATTGCGGTCGCGCGCAGCGGACGGCGCGTCGTTGCCGCCGGCCCGGGCTGCATCCCCGGTGCGGTCGGAATCTTCGCCGCGCGCACCGTCCTCACGGCCCGCATCGCGGTTGGCTTCGTCCTTGGCGTCGCCGTTCGGGTGCGCGTTATCGCCCTCGCCTTCGCGCGGCGGTTGGTTATTGGCCCCGTCGCGGGAGCCATCGTCGCGCGCGCCATCCGCGGCAGGACCCCCGGCGCCATTGCCCTCCTGGCCTCCATTAGCTGAACCGTCTGACTTCGACTGCTCGGAATCAGAAGCTACGGTCGAATCGTCGTCTTCTGAGGTCATGGCATAAAGGCCCCACAGGCCGAGCATCACGGCCACGGCGATCAACACCATCGCAAGCCCGCGCAGTGGTAAACCGCCCTTCTTAGCGTGGGCGCCTCCCCCACCGCCGCCGGTTCCGGCCGCAGCGGCTCCTGCTCCGGCACCTGCAGCGCCAGCGGCAGCAGCGTCGTCGTAGGCGTCGTCATAATAAGCATCGCCGTAATCGGCCGCGGCGGCATCGCCAGCGGCGTCGTCGAATTGCTGGTCGTATAGATTATCCGGATTCTCTTTAGTCACTTCAGTAACATTAGTAGCCGGTTCTAACGCGGTGGGGTATTTCCCCGCGCGGCGCGCCGCGTATTTTCACGCTCCTCCCGCAGGCGCTTCAGCCGCGCCACCAAGAGGGGATGGGATTCGGCGGCAGCAGGGACATCAAGAAGCAGGTTCAGCCGTTGGTGATAGCGCACCGGCGAGATATCCAGCTGCGCACGAATGGCCTCTTCCTTGCGGCCAATGCTGCGCGGGGTGGCTTCCTCAAAATCTAAGATGGCGGCGTCTAGGTCAGACAAGGGGTTCATGCCTAAACTGTAAAGCATGACTATTCGCCCCATCGTTATCCACGGCGACCCCGTGCTTCATCAGCCCACCACGCCGGTGGAAGAATCCGAGATTTCCAGCCCAGAGATGCAACAACTCATCGCGGACATGTACGAGACCATGGAAGTTGCCCATGGCGTGGGCTTGGCTGCGAACCAGGTGGGCATCGGCAAGCGGCTCTTCGTCTACCACTGCCCGGATACCGAAGGCCCCGATGGCACCGAGCTGCCCGCGGACAAGGCCGGCATGCGCAAGGGGTGCGTTATCAACCCGGTGCTGGAGACCTCCGAGATTCCAGAGACCATGCCTGCCGATGACGGCTCCGATGACGAAGGCTGCCTCTCCGTGCCGGGCGAGGGCTTTCCCACCGGCCGTGCCGACTGGGCGCGCGTGACCGGCAAGGACGAGCACGGCAACGACATTACCGTGGAGGGCTACGGCTTTTTTGCCCGGTGCCTGCAGCACGAGACCGGTCACCTCGATGGCTACGTCTATACCGATACCCTCATCGGCCGCTACAAGCGGCAGGCCAAGAAGGCCATTAAGCGCAATGGTTGGACTGAGCCGGGCTACACCTGGATGCCGGGTGAAGACGAAGATCCCTTCGGGCACGACGATTAATCATGTCTCGCATCTTTCGTTCCGATGACGTGCAGGTAGGCGATCGCGTCGTGGCCCGGCGCGATTTTGGTGATGTGCACAGCGATGTCATTGGCCACGTCCTCAGCCTTAAGCCACTGGTCATCCGCCCGCAGCAGGTCGGCGGCTATCCCTCTGACCTCGAGGCCGTGGAGATCGCGCCTGAGCAGCTGAAAATTATCAAACGCCTCTCGCCGCGCATGGTGCGTAATTCCGATATTCGCGCCGTCGAATATGCCACCGCCCAGGCCTTTCCCGGCAAGGAGCACACGTGGACCTCGGACGGCTCCTGGCTCATGCGCGCCGGCGATGGCGTGACGGGCCGGTCCAATTCCGCCGTCCCACTCGGGCCCTCCGCGGGCTTTAACCCGGTCCCGCTGGCGGAAATCACGGAGTTCTACCGCCGCCACGATCTCCCGGTGCGCCTGCTCATCCCGGAGCGCATTGGCAAGCCCGCAGAGCGCCTGCTTGCCCATGCCACCTGGGAGACCGAACCCGAAATCCTCGTCATGGTCCTGCGCGATCTCGCAGACCTATCTGCCGAGGTCCCGGGCGCACACCCCAGCGGCGCGGAGCTCCGCATCGATGACCAGCCCGATGACGCGTGGCTGCAGATGTACCACTTCCGTGGCCAGGCGCTGCCTGCCCAGGCCTTGGAGTACCTGCGCGCCCGCATCGAGGGCACGATGGGCTTTGGGCGGCTCATTATTGGCGGCGAAACCGTTGCCATCACCCGCGGCACCATCACCGAATCCGGCGACGGCACCGCCTGGCTGGGATACTCCGCCGTGGAGGTAGCACCCGCGCATCGCCGCCAAGGTTTGGGTGCTCTCTTGGGCCAGCACATGCTGCGCTGGGGGCGCGACCAGGGCGCGCAGCACGCCTACCTCGATGTCCTAGCTTCTAATACCGCCGGCATTCGCCTGTACGAAAAGCTGGGGTTCATCGAGCAGCACCGCCAGATCTACGCCCGTCTGCGCGACTAGCCCCAGCTGGGTTAGTCCGCCTAGCCCGCCGGCCGCGGCCTGGACTAGTCCGGGCCATTGCCCGCGCGGTACTGTATTATCCATGCGCATCACCACGTGGAATATCAACTCCGTTCGCACCCGCATCCAGCGGGCGCTGGATCTTCTCCACACGCACGACATTGACGTGCTGTGCCTACAAGAGACCAAGGTCAAGGACGATAAATTCCCCCGCCAGGCCTTCGAGGATGCCGGGTACCATGTCACCTGCCATGGACTGAACCAGTGGAATGGCGTGGCCATCATTTCCAAGGAGGAACCGGAAGAAGTCTTTACCGGATTCCCCCACCAACCTGGTTTTTCCAAGGATCCTGAAAAGCCCCAGAACCGTGAAGCCCGGGCGCTTGGTGCGCGCATCCGCGGGGTAGAAATCTGGTCGCTGTATATTCCCAACGGCCGCGAAATTACGGACCGTCACTATGACTACAAGCTGGACTTTCTCTACCAGCTCTCCCGCTACGCCGCGGGGCGCGCCCAATCTAAGCTGCTTCTAACCGGCGATTTCAATATCGCCCCGCGCGATGAGGACGTATGGGATATCGAGGCCTTCCGCGGCAAGACGCACGTTACCGAACCCGAGCGCGCCGCCTTCCAGATGCTCGAGGAGGCCGGCCTCGAAGAGGTCACGCGGCGTTTTACCGAAGACCAGCGCTATACCTACTTTGATTACAAGGGGATGCGCTTTCACAAGAACGAGGGCATGCGCATCGATTTCCAGCTGGCCTCGCCGCCGCTGGCCAAACACGTCACCGGCGCGCGCGTAGACATGGAAGAACGCGCTGGCGAGAAGACCTCCGATCACTGCCCGCTCAATGCAGATTTCGATCTGCCCGATTTCGATTCCGTGCATTAAATGACCTGGTCGCTCGATCTCAGCTTCTGGCAGCTGCTCTTCCTCATCATTGATTATTCCATCAAGATCATCGCCGTGGGCTTCGTGCCAGAAGGCCGCCGGCCCTCCAATTCCACGGCATGGCTGCTGGCTATTTTGGTGCTACCCGTCATTGGCCTGCCGCTGTTTTTGCTCATGGGCTCGCCGTATATCAACCGGCGCCGCCACCGCATTCAGCAAGAGGCCAATGAACGTCTTGAAGATATTTCCGCCCGCACCCCGGATCATCCCAAGGACATCCTGTCGACGGAAGTGGAATCCGTCATCAAGCTCAACCGCGAGCTGACCGGCTTTCCGGCGCTCATTGGCCACAACTTGGGCCTGCATGCGGATTATAATGAATGCATTCGCTCCATCGCCGCGGCCGTGGACCGCGCCGAAAAATACGTTTCCATCGAGGTCTATATCCAATCCTGGGATGAGACCACGGATGTATTTTTCCAGGCCCTCGCCCGCGCCACCGCCCGCGGCGTCAAGGTTCGCCTTTTGCTGGATCAGATTGGCAGTTTTAAGTACAAGGGTTATTCCTCGCTGGGGGATAGGCTCACGGAAATCGGCGTGGATTGGCGCCTCATGCTGCCCATCCAGCTGCATAAGGGCCGCTTCCGCCGCCCAGATCTGCGCAACCACCGCAAGCTCGTCATCATCGATGGCGAGGTAGGTTTTATCGGTTCCATCAACCTGATCAAGCGCCAATATAAAACCAAGGACCGCTTCTGGATCGATTACATGGTGGAACTGTCTGGCCCCATCGTCACCGCCATGACCGCGGTCTTCGCGGTGGATTGGTACACCGAATCCGGCGAGAACCTCCCGCTAGATGAGCTGCCGTATGATGATGCCCAAACCGTCGATGCCAACTACCTGCAGATGATCCCATCCGGCCCCGGCTATACCACCGAGCCCAACCTGCGCATGTTTAACTCCCTAGTGCACCACGCCAAGCAGCGACTCGTGCTGTGCTCGCCGTATTTCGTGCCGGATGAATCGCTCTTAGAGGCCGTCACCACCGCCTGCTACCGCGGGGTGGACGTGGAGCTTTATGTCTCCGATACCGCGGACCAATTCATGGTCAACCACGCCCAGTCCTCGTATTACCAAGCGCTACTTGAGGCCGGGGTGCATATCTACCAATTCCCCTACCCCTACGTCTTGCACTCCAAGTTCATCATCACGGATCCGGATGACCAGGAGTTCAATCCGCTGTGCATGTTCGGCTCATCCAATATGGACCCGCGCTCCTTCGGTCTCAACTATGAGACCACCATGCTCGTGGCCAAAGGCGATCTCCTCGCCCAGTTCAACCAGCTCGCCGCCAATTACCGCGCGGTCTGCCACGAGCTCACCCTAGAGGAGTGGAACCAGCGCGGTTTTGTCCGCCGCTACGTCGATAACGTCATGCGGCTGACCTCGGCACTGCAATAAGCTTTGCTTGCCGATGCCCCAATAGTCCGCTCATAGGATATCTAAAACAAGCCTTCTGTTGTAGAGCCAAAGTAGAACATCCCGCGTTGAACCGCGCACGGCATTACCGCAGAGATGAGTTTGTAGTCCACTTAATTGACTCCGGATCGGCGTTAATTATTGGAACTAATTGCGAAAGATACGCCGAATTCTCCGCAGATTTCCCTCTTGTCTATTGCTTTTTACTGTAAAGCCTGATCCTAGATTTTGACATTGCCTATGCGCGAGAGCGTATCAAAAGCTTAGGGAATACAAGAGTGATCATATCGCTCCTATTCCGAAGAGGATTACAAAAGGAACTTCTTTAACGTCCAAAATTCTGTACGGCAAAAAGCTCACCATTCGCCCCAACGGCAATGCCCGTACCAACCGTTTTCGCTTCTGGATCTAGCAAAATCTTCCTGTGGCTGGGAGAATTCAGCCACATATTCACCAGCTTCGCATCTGCGAAATCATCCCATGCTTGAAGGACGTTTTCGCCACCGGCAGGAATACTATCCGGATAGGTTTCCCAGTGATTTGGCCGATGCTGCAAATCCCCTGTTCCCACCAAATGGTCGGCCCAGTCTTGAGCGATATTGTTTAACGCAGGGTTTTCTGTCACGGGATTTAAACCATGATCCGCCCTTGCTGCATTGACTTCGTTAACAATAGAGTGTGCACGGGCCCCATCGGGCTTCATGTGGCTAACTACTTCAGCAGCGTTACCGACAGGACCTTGTGCCTTAGCTGGAGGGGTAGTTGCGGCTACCCCACCTCCCACTAATGCTGCGCCCGCGATAGTCGGGGCTACAAACTTCTCAACAGAATCAGGAAGAATTTCGTCGGACACTTTTATCACTCCTTCAGATAAACTTGGCTAAATTGCTCTACACAATCTCTTTCCTTCTCTTCCCACCTTAACAAAAAAGAAAAATATTTTCAGCACATAGACAATATTTAAACTGCATTTCCGATAAAATATAATTATATTTAAAGGCGTTCAGAGTTTAATTTGCGATATGCGCTCATCCATAGGGTCCTCAACCATTCTCCCACCTGGAAAGGCTGTTTTCTGAGGCAGCCATTAATCACCACTAATAAAAAATAACCGGCTGATCACAATCAGCCGGTTACCAGTCAGGTCTCAAACAACAGACCTACCCACACTGGACGAACCCGAATAACTTCGCCCGGAGGGTTCACAGATTAATTAAAGCTTCCTCTCTACAAACACGATATCCTCGCCTAAGCATCGCGCTTGTGCAGTACTAGCACGCCAAGGGCCCACAACACCGCGGCCCAGATGAAGAATACGATGCCGCTGCCTGCAGCCTCGGTCCACAGTGCGTTATCCACTGGGGTATTGAATAGCCAGTTCTGGAAAGCGGTAAAGGGCATGTAGCTACCAATCTTATCGCCTACCACGGGCATCATGCTGACGATTTGATCCACACCCAAGTACAAAATAAGGCCCAGCGCCACAGAGCCCGCGGTCTGGCGAATGAGCATGCCGATGCCTTGGGCAAAGGCCACCAGGAGGCCCGCGGCCAGTGGGTACTTCCACAGCTGCTCGCGGCCGACTTCATCGTTCCAGGGGTCGAAGGTGGCGGAAATGGAGCTATCGGCAAACAGATCCGTAAGCAGGTACGCGCCCACCACACCAATGAAGGTCAGTACGGCCGCGATGACCGCGTATAAGACCAGCTTGGCCACGGCCACGCTCCAGCGCCGCGGGGAGGCCATGAAGGTAATGGACTGGGTGCCGAAGCGGTATTCCGTGGTCACCAGCATGATGGCCTGAATCATCAGCACCGGCAGGCCTAGGGTCCCCAAGAATACGATGGTGAACTCGGGACTAATAAGCTGGAAGCCCATATCAACGGCTTCCGGATCGAGTGGCTCCATAAACGCAGCGGTGACACCGGCCCAACCCCACGAAAATAGGAGGAATAGCGCGGTGGTCCACCAAAAGGAGCGGGTGGTGCGCAGCTTAATCCACTCGGATTTCAAGATATTCAACATGGCGGATTAAACCTCCTGCTCGTTGGGGCGGGCGGACCCACCGGACTGACCGGGCTGGCCTGCCTGGCCCGACTGACCTGCCTGCGCGCCCGAGGCACCAGGCGTGCCTGCGTGATACTGCACGGCATCGCCAGTGAGATCCATGAAGGCATCCTCCAGCGAAGCGCTTTTCAGGGTGAGCTCGTGCAGCGGCACCCCAGTGGAATAAGCCAGCTCGCCCACGAACTCGGGGGTCTGGTTGATGACCTCGAGCCGCGGGCGGCCCTCCTCGTCCTTCGATTCGGTAAAGGAAACGCCCTCCTTCTTTAGGGCTTCACCGAATTCCGGGAGGTGGTTCGAGCGCACATACACCAAGGACTGCGAGTGGCCGCGGACGAACTCGTGGGTGGGCTTATCCGCAACCATCTTCCCCTTGCCAATGACCACGAGGTGATCCGCGGTCTGGGCCATCTCGGACAAGAGGTGGGAGGAAATCAAAATGGTGCGCCCTTCTGCAGCCAGCGCGCGCACGAGCTGGCGCACCCAGCGGATACCTTCCGGATCTAGGCCGTTGACTGGCTCATCCAGGATGAGGATTCCCGGGTCGCCCAATAGGGCGCCCGCAAGGCCCAAGCGCTGGCCCATGCCGAGGGAAAAGCCGCCGGCTTTCTTACCGGCGACATCGGAAAGCCCCACCAGCCCCAGCACCTCATCAACGCGGGAGGCGGGAATGCCATTGGCCGCCGCCATCCACTTCAGGTGATTCGCGGCCGTGCGGTTGGGGTGTACCGCCTTCGCATCCAAAAGCGCGCCCACCTCGCGCAGCGGGTGCTCCAAATCGCGGTAGGGTTTGCCGTTTACGCGAATCTCGCCCGCCGTGGGCTCGTCCAAGCCCACGATCATCCGCATGGTGGTGGATTTGCCGGCACCATTGGGCCCCAGGAAGCCGGTGACCACACCGGGCTTTACCTGAAAGGTGAGATCCTCAACGGCGCGGACAGACCCGTAGTCCTTAGTCAGTCCCTGTACTTCAATCATGAGCACTACAGTGCCATAATTTTGGATACTTTACCGGTACAGTTTTTCCACCCGCTGCCGCAGGGCGGGAAAGGCGTGACGAAATGGCGCGATAAGCGGCAGGTTTTCCACCTCATCCAGGCCCACCCAGCGCAGCTCGTGCGATTCTTCGTTGGCGGTGGTGGGCAGGCGCAGGCCGCTGCGGGTGCGCGCTAACACGGTGGTATAGGTCCATTCCCCCGGCAAATCCCCCGCGGGAGGATAGGGCCCGGCCGTTATTTGGGTGTCGAGCACCTCGACATCGGCAGGCGCGATGGCGCATTCCTCGTGCGTTTCCCGCAGCGCGGCCTGGGTGGGTGTTTCTTGCAAGTCCCGCGCGCCGCCGGGAATCCCCCAGGTATTGCCGTTATTGGTCCACGCGGCGCGGTGTTGCAGCAGCACCTCGCGCCCGGCGACGAGGAAGAGGCCGGCGGCACCGAATTTTCCCCATACGCGAATGCCACTGGGGCCCGCCGCCCAGCCGTCTCCACTGTGAGGGTTATGCATATTTTCTATCCTAGCCACACACGCGGGTAAATGGTGGCGCCCAGCACACTGGGGGCGTTATTCTAAGTAAATGACTGAGCAGGCAGTGCGGGTAGAGTCAGAGCGCGAAGAGGACGCTCACCCCAGCGATCACTGGCTGGATGAGGTTACCGCGCCCTCTCGCCCGGCCCTAAGCGGGCTGACCCACCGCGCCATGGAATGGTTTGCGGGCCCGGCGCGTCTGCTGCGGCGATTTTATTACTTCGCCTCCACCACCCCGGGCAAGCTTTTTACCGTCACCCTGATCCTCACGGTGGCATTGGGAGCCGCCGGCTTGTCGATGTCCCAGTCTTCCGCCGCCCGCCATTCCGACCTCGACGAGCTGCTCAATACCACCGAGCCGATGTCCAATGCGGCCCACCACCTCTATAGCTCCTTATCAGTGGCAGATACCATCGCCACCACCGGATTCGTGCAGGCCGGCGTGGAATCAGAGGGCAATCGCGAGCGCTATAACGATGCGATCGATGCCGCCTCCATTGCCGCGACCGAATCCGTGCTGGGCACCACGCCTGACGATGCCCGCGTGCGCGATCTCGTTACCTTCATCCAGCGCGAGCTGCCCATTTATACCGCGATGATTGAAAAGGCGCGCTCGAATCACCGCGCCGGCAATGCCGTGGCTAATTCCTATATGTCCAATGCCTCCTCGCTCATGCGCGAGCACATTCTGCCGGCGGCCTCCGAGCTATTCCAGCTGACCACCGCGAAGGTCAACCAGCAGCAGCAAAAGCTCACCTCGCCGCAGTGGGTTCCACTATCTGGCCTTTTGGCCGCGGTCTTCTTCCTCATCGTGGCGCAGTGGTGGCTGTGGCGCCAGACGCGGCGCCGGTTTAACCGCGGCTTTTTAACCGCAACGGTGCTGCTCTTCTTGGCCATTTTCTGGGTCGCGCTGTCTAACTTGGCCACCTGGTCCACCGGCCACCAGGGCTTTGAAACGGCCTCGCGCCCGTGGGATTCGCTGACGGCCTCGCGCATTGAGGCCCAGCAGGCGCGCACCTCAGAAACCCTCGCGCTGGTGCTGCGCTCCTCCGAGGAGGATACGCTCGAGAGCTTTTCCGGATCGGTAGATTCCATTGAAAAGGCGCTGGGGGATTATGAAAGCGCGCTGCATGATGATGACGTCGAGGTCAACGATCCCGAGCTCATCCACAGCGCCCGCGCCGCCACCGAAAAGTGGCAAGACTCGCACGAAAAGCTCATGGAGGCGCTGAGCGAGGGCGACTACGATGAGGCGGTCTACCAGGCCACCATCACCGATCCCGAGGATGGTGAAACCACCGCTGCGCAGTCCTTTAATGAGCTCGATAGCGAGCTTTCGGAGCTCATCGGCCAGGCGCGCATCGCCATGCGCACCTACTTAGAGCGCGGGCTGACCGCCATGACCGCGGTCTCCTCCGCTGTCTTCCTGCTCACCCTGTGCGCCATCTTCGCGGTGTGGCTGGGCATTCGTCCCCGACTGCAGGAGTACCTCTAATGCGTTCCCGAGCACCCCTTACCGCCATCATTGCCACCTGCAGTGTCCTTGCGCTGGCCGGCTGCGATATTCGCTCTGCTCCCCCGCTGGAATCGCCCGAACAGCAGGCGCTCGATGCCAGCCCTGGCCCGCCGCTGCCGGAGGGCTCCACCATAGAAGAAGCCGGTAGCACCGCCCCCAAGAAGGAAGACGATACCGAACTCAAAGGCACCTACCGGCCGGATGGCAAAACGGCGAAGGAGCGGGTGCCGGACATCGTCAAGCGCGGGCGCCTTATCGTGGGCGTGGACCGTTCCAATAACCTGCTGAGCTACCGCGATGCCGCCTCCGGCGATGTCCGCGGCTTCGAGGTCGATATCGCCCACGAGATTGCCCGCGATATCTTCGGCGATCCCAATAAGGTGGATTTCCGTTTCGTCGAATCCTCTGACCGCACCGCCGCGCTGGATAATGGCAGCGTCGATATCATCGTGCGCACCATGACCATTAGCCCCGAACGCGAGAAGGAAGTAGCCTTTTCCATTCCCTACATGACCACGCAGACACGCATGCTGGTGCTCACCAGCTCCGGGATGGATTCCATCGAGGATGCGGAAGACAAAAGGCTCTGCGGGGTGCGCGGTTCTACCGCGCTGGATACCATCCGCGAGCGCGCCCCCAAGTCCGATATCCTCATCACCCGTTCCTGGGGCGATTGCCTCATGGCGCTGCAGCTCAACCAGGCCGATGGCGTGGTGGTTGATGATGCCCTGCTCTCCGGCATGGCCGCGCAGGATTCCTATACCTCCATCGTGGGCGAGCCCCTAAAGACCGAGAACTACGGCGTTGCCGCGCGCCGCCCCAGCAAGGATCATGACACCCGCCCGCTGCTGCGCCAGGTCAATTCCACCTTGGAGCGCATCCGCCGCGACGGGACGTGGTCCGACATCTTTGATACGTGGCTCGGCGCTTACCTAGACGAGCCCACCCTGCCGTCGGGTACATACATCGAGGAAGATAAGTCATGAAGCATAACCCGAATTTCAGCGAAGACGAGCTCGAATACCTAGAGCCCGAAAACCTCGATACCCAGCGCCAATTCCGAAAGCCCACCAAGGCTTCCTACCGCGACGCTGACCACGGCCAAGATCCTGACCAAGACCGCAGCCAGGACAGCGATCTCGGCGCTGCTTACTCCCCTGACACAGCCAACACAGGCGACGCCGCCGACGCCACTGGTCCGGATACCGCCGCTGCTCGTCCCAACGCTGACAACCGCAACACCGGCGCCGATACGGCGGCAACCACTCATAACGCTGGCATTAGCGATAAAGGCACTAGAGAAGCCGAGGTGGATACCGCCGCAGCACAAGTCCCTGGCACGGCCCCTGCCGCTGCATTTCCAGATGCGGAGGCCACGGGCGGGCGCGCAGCGGGCGGCAGCACAGCTGGCCAAAACGCTGCTGGCCAAGGCACCGCGGCTCAGAGCGCACGAAATGGTGACGACGCCGATGAAAGCGAGGATAAAGGCACTACCAGCGGCCCCGGAGGCCGCGGCGACGACGGCGATACCGGCGGGGTGGGCACGGCAGCCGTGGCTTATGACCCGTTCGCCAGCGAGCCCATCGAACACCGCGGGGATCCGGGAACCTCTGCGGTGGCCTTCGATCCCTTTACCGATGACGATGAAGACGACGACGGATCCATCGACCCGGATCACCTCTCCAACCTGCTCGCGGACTTAGAGAAAATCCGCGCCCAGCGCGAGAACGAACGCGATGAAAAAACGGCCCAGGAAAAGTCCTCGGAACGTTCGCGCCAGCAGGCGATCGATACCTTCCGCGAGCGCCGCGGCACGCAGCGCACCGAGCGGCCAGTTGCTGATGGCATGGTACGCCTACCGTTTATCACCCCGGCCAATCCCACCGCCGCCCTCATCGATCCCTCAGAGAAGATCAAGGGCAAGAAGGTTCCGCCACCGCAGCTGGAACCGGGCGATATGGTCGCGGAGCAATACGAAATCCTCGGCGTCATCGCCCACGGCGGCATGGGCTGGATCTACCTGGCCAATGACCACTACGTCTCCGGGCGCGTGGTGGTGCTCAAGGGAATGCAGGCCCAAAAGTCAGCCGATGAGACGGCCGCTGCCGAGGCCGAGCGCGAGTTTCTGGCAGACATTACTCACCCGGGCATCGTCAAGATTTTTAACTTCATCGACGATGAGCGCGTGCCTGGTGGATTCATAGTCATGGAGTACGTGGGCGGGCCATCGCTAAGAAACAGGCGCAAAAAGCAGCCCAACGAGCTGCTTCCCGTTGACATTGCCATTGGCTATATCCTGGAAATCCTGCCGGCGCTGGAGTACCTGCACTCGCGCGGCGTGGTCTATAACGACCTGAAGCCGGATAACATCATCGTCACTGAGGACCAGGTCAAGCTCATTGACTTGGGCGCGGTTTCCGGCATCGGAGCCTTTGGTTTTATCTACGGTACCCAGGGCTTTCAGGCCCCGGAGGTCGCCTCCAGAGGTCCGTCCATCGCCAGCGATATCTATACCATCGGCCGCACCCTGGCGGCGCTGTGCCTCAAGCTGCCCAGCGAGGACGGTGTCTTTCTCCCCGGCATCCCCAACCCGTCCAAGGAGCCGGAACTGCGCCGCTTCCTTTCCCTCTACCGCCTGCTGCTGCGCGCCACCCACCGCGATCCGCAGCGCCGGTTTAGTTCCATCAAGGAGCTGCGCACCCAGCTCTACGGCGTGCTGCGCGAGGTCCTTGCCATCCGCGACGGCCGCCAGTACCCCTCCCAGCACTCGCTCTTCTCGCCGCAACGTACCACCTTTGGCACCAAACACCTGGTCTTTCGCACGGATCAGCTTATCGATGGCATCGATCGCACCATCCAAATCACCGCCCCTGAGGTCGTCTCTGCCTTGCCGACGCCCCTGGTAGACCGCGATGATGTCGGCGCCAGCCTGCTGCAAGGTACCTCGTATGCCGAGCCGCAGGAAGCCCTTGAGACCCTGCGCCAGGCCATGCGCACCCCGGAATACGAGCATTCCGCCGAGATTCCCCTCGGCGTGGTGCGCTCCATGATCGACCTGGGTTATACCGACGAGGCGCGCCAGTGGTTGGGCTCCATCGAGGACCGCCTGGGCCGGGACTGGCGCTACCAGTGGTACGCCGGCATCACGGAGCTCTTGCACGATGATTACGTCGATGCCCAGGAGTACTTCGCCACCGTTTTGGACTTATTGCCCGGCGAGGCCGCCCCGAAGCTCGCCATCGCGGCCATCAATGAGCTCATCCTGCAGCAGATCGATTACAGTGAAACACCGCTTATCGATGCCACCGTAGCCCGCGCTTGCTCCAACCTCTACACCACCTTGGCGGATCTCCCCTCTTCCGCTTTTGAGGGGCAGCCGGAAATCTGGTCGCACGTCACCCAAGACCCAAGCGCACTGCGGTTTAATTCCATGCGCCTATACGGCATCGTCTGGGCCACCAACCCCACAACGGTGTCCTCCGCCTTTGGGCTCGCACGCCAATTGCGCGCGGAGGGGCAGGTGGAGCTATCCGTAGCCACCTTGGATAAGGTGCCCAATGCCTCGCGTCACTTCCGCATGGCGCTTCTGACCACCGTGCTGCAGCTCATCGTGCACGATTTATCAGAATCGCGCATTCGCCGCGCTGCCCGACGCCTCGAAGAAGTCCCCACCAACGAGCCGCGCTTCCTCCAAATCAAGATCGCCGTTATCTCCGCGGGCCTTAACTTCCTGCGCAACGCCGATCTCGCGCGGGCGTCCTCGCCCAATGATCTCTTCGAGTACGCCTTTACCCAGCGCGGCCTGCGCACCGGCCTTGCCGAGACCCTGCGGGCTCTTGCCCGCCAGGCCCCGTTTAGCCGCCACCGCTACGCGCTGGTGGACTTGGCCAACCAAGTCCGGCCCATCACCACTTTCTAGCGGCTACTTAGATGGCCTACTTAAATAGGCCTTCCTCGCGCGCCTTGGCTGCGACGTCTGCAGACTTCTGCGCGATGGCCAGCTCCTCATTGGTGGGAACCACCAAGACCTTGACCGGGGAATCATCGATGGAGATGACCCGCGGCTCATCGGAGCGGACGAGGTTGCGCTCTTTATCAAAGTCGATGCCGTACATATCCAGGTTGTACAGCGCGTCTTGGCGCACCTCGGTGTCGTTTTCGCCCACACCGGCGGTGAAGGTAATCGCGTCCACGCGGCCCAGAGCAATCATGTAGGAACCGATGAAGCGGCGCAGCTGGTGGATGTAGATGTTATACGCCAGCCATGCGTCTTCATTGCCATTATCGATGTGCTCGCGCAGCGTACGGAAGTCATTCACGCCCGCGATACCCTTGACGCCGGATTGCTTATTAAGCAGGTTATCGATCTCGTCGATGCTCATGCCCGCCTGGCGCACCAGGTGGAAGATGATGCCGGGATCGATATCACCGGTACGCGTACCCATGGCGAGGCCAGCCAGCGGGGTAAGGCCCATCGAGGTATCGATGGCACGGCCATTGCGGATGGCCGCCGCAGAGGCACCATTGCCCAGGTGCAGCGTGATCTGGTGGGTATGCTCCGGATCGCGGTCCAAAATCTTCGGCACCTGCTGGGAGACGAACTCGTGGGAGGTGCCGTGGAAACCGTAGCGGCGGATATCGTATTTGGAGGCGACGTCGCTATTGATGGCATAAAGCGCTGCAGCCGGCGGCAGGGTATTAAAGAATGCGGTATCGAAGACCGCCACGTGCGGAATATCTGGCAGGATCTTGCGCGCCACGCGGATACCGTCCAGGTTCGCCGGGTTGTGCAGCGGGGCCAACGGGATGAGGTCCTCGATCATCGATTCAATTTGATCCTCGATGAGCTGCGGCTCCGAGAAGAGGCGGCCGCCGTGCACGACGCGGTGGCCCACGGCGATGATATCGACATCCTTCGGGCCCACCTGATGATCATCCATCAGGTCAAAGGCGCGTTTTAGGCCGAAGGAGTGATCGGGAACTTCTAATTCTTCGGTGACCTTTTCCCCGTCGACATTGACGGTAATGGCGCCGCTCGGCTCGCCAACCTGTTCCACCAGGCCAGAGACGAGTGGATCATCGGTGGCACTAGCGGTTGGGTCCACCAGCTGAAACTTGATGGACGAAGATCCCGAGTTAAGGACCAGTACGTATGACATTTATTTCTCTCCAGCCTGGATAGCGGTAATGGCAACGGTATTGATGATGTCTGGAACGGTAGCGCCGCGGGACAGATCGTTGACCGGCTTGTTCAGGCCCTGCAGGATGGGGCCCACGGCTAAGGCGCCGCCGGTGCGCTGCGCGGTCTTATAGCCAATATTGCCGGCATCCAGGTCGGGGAAGACGAAGACATTGGTCTTACCCGCGACATCAGAATCCGGCATCTTCTTCGCGGCAACGCCAGGATCGCAGGCGGCGTCGAACTGCAGCGGGCCATCCACCTTCACCGAGGAGTCCAGCTTCTTGGCGGCCTCGACAGCCTCGATGGCGCGCTCGACATCCGGGCCGGTGCCGGAAGCGCCGGTGGAGTAGGACAGCATGGCCACGCGCGGATCGATGCCGAACTGGGACGCGGTTTGCGCGGAAACCACGGCAATCTCGCCCAGCTGTTCCGCAGTCGGATTCGGGTTCACGGCGCAGTCGCCGAAGGCCCACAGGCGCCCGCGCATGACCATCAGGAAGATGGAGGAGACCACCGAAGCATTCGGCTTGGTCTTGATGATCTGGAAGGACGGCTTAATGGTGTGGGCGGTGGTGTGGGCGGCGCCGGATACCATGCCATCAGCAAGCCCCTTGTGCACCATCATGGTGCCGAAGTAGGAGATGTCCTGCATGGTCTCGCGGGCCTGCTCTAGGGTCACGCCCTTCTTCTTGCGCAATTCTGCGAAATCGGCAGCGAATTCCTCTGCAAGCGGCGAATCCAGGTGGTCGATGATATCGGCACCCGAGACATCCAGACCCAGCTCCTTGGCGCGGGCCTGGATATCGGATTCCTTGCCCAGGATGGTCAGCCGGGCAACCTCATCGCGGAGCAAAGCATCGGCAGCTTCAAGGATGCGGTCGTCATCGCCCTCGGGCAAGACGATGTGGGATCCAGCCGACTTGGCTTGGTCGATGAGTTGCTTCTGGAAGAGGTCCGCGGACATGACGGGCGTGGCCTCCTCTGCGGCGCTCAACGCACCGGGCACGGCCTCCAAGTCGGTGAAAACGCCTGCGACGGTGGCGCCCAGGGACTCGGCCTTGCGCTGTGCCAGCTCCGCGGCGCGCTCTGGGGCGCCGGAGATAATGACCAGCGGCAGGCCCAGCGCGGCGGCGACCTCCGCATCGAAGGAGATCTCGCCGGTGCCTTGGACCAGGAGGGCATCGGCAGTAGCGGTGGGCGCGTTGGCCAATACATCCGCCACGGTGGGGTCGAAATCTTCTAAGCGGAGCAGTTCAGCGCCAAGGCTATCCGCCAAGGCGGGAATATCGAGGCCGTCGAAGCCGCGGCCGATGGAGCTTAACACTGTGGACTGGGATGCAGACATGCGGATTACCTTTCCTTTGCCGTCACGGGAACACTTGGAACACGCGCCGTAACATTATGCCGTACATCACAGTTACTAGCACGTGGTGACGTCTCCACTGTACGTGAACCACCCCCTCCCCCGCCCTTCCGCAACCTCCTAAACTGGGGGTAGATAACTCAAAGCAGTGTGGCATTTATCGCACTGCCACCGCGTAGAATGTGAGAAAAACCTAAAGAAAGGATACCCTAAACAGATGACTAGCCCCATGCGTGTCGCCGTGGTCGGCTCCGGACCGGCCGGCATTTACGCCTCTGACCTCCTCGTAAAGTCCGATGTGGACGTGCAGATCGATCTCTTTGAAAAGATGCCTGCGCCCTTTGGCTTGATTCGCTACGGCGTCGCCCCGGATCACCCTCGCATTAAGGGCATCGTGCAGTCGCTGCACAACGTCATGGAGAAGGAAGAAATCCGCTTCCTGGGCAATATCGAAGTGGGCAAGGACATCACCGTCGAAGAGATGCGCGATTACTACGACGCCATCATCTTCGCCACCGGCGCCACCGCCGATAAGGAAATGGGCATCCCCGGCGAGGACCTCGAGGGTAACTACGGCGCCGGCGAATTCGTGGGCTTTTATGACGGCAACCCCAACTTCGAGCGCGATTGGGACCTATCCGCGGAGTCCGTCGCCGTCGTGGGCGTGGGCAACGTCTCGCTCGACGTATCCCGCATCTTGGCCAAGACCGCAGATGAGCTGCTGGTGACGGAGATCCCAGACAACGTCTACTCTTCCCTGAAGGAAAACCGCGCCAAGGAGGTCCACGTCTTTGGCCGCCGCGGCCCGGCGCAGGCCAAGTACACGCCGAAGGAGCTCAAGGAGCTCGATGAGTCCCCCACCATCGAGGTCATCGTGGACCCAGAGGACATCATCTACGACGAGGCATCAGAAGAAGCTCGCCGCTCCGCAAAGTCCACCGACTTGGTCTGCCAGACCCTAGAGTCCTACGCCATGCGCGAGCCTGGCGATGCCCCACACAAGCTCTACATCCACTTCTTCGAGTCCCCAGTAGAGGTGCTTGGCGATGACGGCCACGTCACCGCCATCAAAACCGAGCGCACCCAGCTCAATGGCGATGGCTCCGTGAGCGGCACCGGCAAGTTCACCGAGTGGCCGGTGCAATCGGTCTACCGCGCTGTGGGCTACCACCCGCAGTCCGTCGAGGGCATTCCCTTCAACGACGACTCGGCCACCATGCCCAACGACGGCGGCCACGTGCTTGCCGATGTCGACGGCAAAAAGCTGCCCGGCCTCTACACCACCGGTTGGATCAAGCGCGGTCCAGTGGGCTTGATTGGCAATACTAAATCCGATGCCAAGGACACCACCGGCATGCTGCTAGAGGATTACAAGGCAGGCGAGCTCGAATCCGCCACCAAGCGCGATCCGCAGGAAATTCTCGATCTGCTCAGCAGCCGCGATATCGCCGTCACTACCTGGGACGGCTGGCACCGCCTCAACTCCGCCGAGCAGGCCGCCGGCGAGCCGCACGGCCGCGAGCGCATCAAGATCGTCGAGTGGGACGAGATGGTCAAGCACGCCGGCCCGCAGCGCTAACCAGCGCTGCGCCGCGGGGCTGGCCGGCGCTGCGCTAGTCGGTATCGTCCACCCCTGAGGTCAGCTTGGGGTCGAGTTCGACCCCACCCTCATATTCAATGACCTCAATATCGGGCACGTTGTCCGCTTGCGGGTCGATACCGCGCGCACCGCCCTGCGCGAGCAGGCCAGGAGTCGAGGTCACGCTCACCTTATGCGCCGCCAATGCGGCGCGGTCGCGGGCCTCTTCCACCGTTTCCGCCGTCGTGGTCACAAGCCCCATGCGCCGGCCCTTATAGGCATCGGGCTTACCAAAGAGCTTCACGTCCGTCTCGGCGTAGTGGAGGGCGGAGGCAATGCCGGTAAAGGCGACATCGGCAAGCGGCTCCTGCGCGTGCAAGAACATGCTGGCGCCCGGGGTTATCAACGTGGCGTCGATGGGGTAGCCCAAAATGGCGCGGGCGTGCAGATCAAACTGGGAAAAGCGCTGCGTATAGGCGGTAAGCATCGCCGTATCCGAAGGCCGCGGGGAGACCGAGGAAAAGTAAACATCATCGCCGGCGACGAAAAGCTCCACGCCGTACACGCCGCGCCCGCCTAGCTCATTGGAGATGCGCGCCGCAACCGATCGCGCGTTCTCCAGCGCAATCTCGCTCATGCCGGTAGGCTGCCACTCCTCAATCAGATCGCCCTTCTCGTGGCGGTGACCAATGGGCTCGCTAAACCACGTGGCCAGCTTGCCCGTAGCCGGATCGATGGACCGGATGGCCAGCAGCGTGACCTCAAGGTCAAAGTCCACGAAGCGCTCCGCCACCACGCGCTGCGAATCCGAGGACACGCGGCGCACCGTCTCCCACGCCTCGCGCACGTCCTCCACATCCCGCGCCAGCATGTGGCCCTTGCCCGAGGTGGACACGTCCGGCTTTACGATGCACGGAAACCCCAGCTCCGTCGCCGCTTCCTCCAGTTCTTCCACAGAGGAGGCAAAGCGGTAGGCCGAGGTCGGCAATCCAATATCTTCTGCCACCGCGCGCACCCGCTCGCGGTCTTGGGTGAGCGCGCAGGCGCGCGCCGTGGGCACGACGACGGCATCGGTGGACTGCTCAACCTGCTCCAGGGCCTCCACCGCAACGATTTCCACCTCCGGTACCACGTAGTGCGGCTGAATCTGCTGCACCAATTCTGATACCTCCGCGGAGTCAGTAATATCCGCGATATAGCTATAGTGCGCCACTTGGTGCGCCGGCGCCCCCTGGTACTTATCCACCGCGTGCACCTCAAGGCCCAGGGACTGGAAGGAAATAGCCAGCTGCTTTCCCAACTCGCCCGCGCCGAGCAGCAATACCTTCGTGGCATTGCCCGTCAGCGGCGTGCCGATATGACCGGCGATTTTGCCTGGAATATCCATGACTTTGCTCCTTTGATTCCGCTCCGAGCAGCAGATACTTCCCCAAAGTATTTCATAGATACCCGCCGCAGCCTGGACGCACATGCGTGAAGTGCATAAACGCAAGCGCCCGGCCAAGGATTTTCATCCTCGAACCGGGCGCTCGTTGGGCTCTAGAGCGGACCGCTAGGCCTGGGGTGCCTCTGGTGGAACCGGGGCATCGACTGGCTCTGCCACGGTAATGATGTTGTCCTCATACCCCAGCGCACCGCCGACGAACTTGCCGCCGCAGGTGATAAGGACCAGGCGGTTGGTACCGTCCATGTCATTAACCACGTCTGGGAAATCCCCGCCCTTGGGCAGGCGGTACGGCTTTTCCGTCACGCGGAAGGTGCGCTCCTGACCATCGATGACCACGGTGAATTCCTGGTTTTCCTGCAACCGAGTGAATTTCTCCGCATAGCCGGTGCCTTGGTCCTGGTAATTCACGTGGCCGGTAATCACACTAGAACCGACATTACCGGCATCACCAGGAACAGCGGAAGCAGAATACCAACCCAAACGGGTGACATCATGTGGCGGCAACAGCACACCCCGGTCAGTCACCTGCACCGGATCCACAGCAGCGTACTGGCCATCGATGCCCACGGACATCGCTGCGAAACCATGAAATTGACCCGGAGCCGTTTCAAATTCATGCTCCTGTGCGCCAGACTCATCGACGAACGCATCACCCTTAGCTTCCGGGTTTTTCCCCGCAGAAGTATCTACAGCCGATCCACTCTGTGATCCCTGCTCAGCCTCATTGCCTCCCTCACCAGTGGTGAAATTAAGAACCAGCAGGAACAGCAGCACAATTACCGCCACTACCAGCGCGATAAAACCAACCTTCTTACCTCGGCTTAGGGATTCCTCGCGGCCTGTTTCCTCAGACATTACCTAGTCTCCTCACTTAGTTTTCTCAATGGTTCATAAAATGGTTTTCCCCCTCCAGCGTGTACGGGGACACCCTGAAGGGGGAAACTTTGTACCCAGGCGCTATAGCCTGCTACCTAACCAGTACGTTCACACTACTTAATGTAGGTTTGCATACCTGGTTCAAGTTCGGTCGCACCAGATGGCACGGACTTAATCTCGGTACGTTTTGCATCCGACGGCAATGGCTTACCAGTCTTGCCAGGCACGTGGTTCGTTATATCGACATGCTGCTCGACCTTACCAGTACCCTTGTCAGCCTGTGCCGGAGCATCCTGCTCCTTCACCTTGACGCTCGGGCGCTCACTCTGGCTTTCAGCCTTTTCCTTAGGCTTAGACTCCGGCTTTTCGTCCTTCTTAGACGTTACCGTCTGGTCATCATCATTGATGTCCTTGTGCTCAGCAACCTTATTCGGCTTCTCAGCATCCGGAGTCTCCTCACCCTTGGCATCAACCTCAGTAG